>CBFGVE010000068.1:0-9279 GCA_965651915.1 uncultured bacterium | reverse complement strand
GAGTATCCGGTGGTGTTTATTCTCTGGCTGGCCGACGGCATGTTCCCCTCCGGCCGCTCGCTCAACGAGAATGAGGGCGAGGCCGAGGAGCGCCGTCTCTTCTACGTCGCCGCCACCCGGGCCAAGGACGAACTCTACCTCTGCGTGCCCGAGATGCGGGTGGCTCGCGACGGCGGTGCCCAGTACTACAACGCCTCCCGCTTCATCGCCGAACTCCCCCCCGAACTGCTGGAGCAGGCCAACGTCCGGTGGATTTAAGGTTCTCCCGCAGATAGATGCCGAAAACGTCCAGCGCCAGGCACTTCCTACACCCTCCCCACATCCCAACGGATCGGGGTTGACGGCGGGGGCGAGCTGTCGTAGTGTTTACAAAGGATGCGATTGTAAACAATGCGGACTACCACCATATCGATGCGCATTCCCCAGAAGGAGGCGGCCTCCCTCGAAGACCTCGCCGGCAAGCTCGGGGTGGAGCGGGGAACCTTGTACAAGTGGGCGGTTAAGCGGGGGAGCGAAGATCTAGCACTCGAGCATGCCCTGGGAGCCTACCGAACTGGCGAGGCCTCTCTGTCGCGGGCGGCCGAGCTGGCCGGTCTGAGCAGGACTGATTTCATGCTTCGACTCCAGTCCGCCGCTGTGGAGCTGAACTATGGCATAACTGAGCTGGAGAAGGATCTCACGGCATGACGGTTGTGGTCGACGCGGACCCCCTGATCTTCCTTGGCAAGCTGGACCGTCTGGATCTGATCGGAAAGCTTTTCGCAGGGGTGGTTTGGGTGCCGAAGTCGGTTGCGGAGGAGGTGCTACCCCAGCAGCGCCTGTCTCAGGAGGCCCCCGCCATTCAGGCGTATCTCTCCACGTGCAAACTGGCCGAAGCAGGAGGGCGCGAGCGCACCCGCCGTTACCCATCCGCATTGAGCAAGACCGATAGGGACGTCATCGATCTGGCTCTCGACAAAAAAGCCGACTGGCTTCTGTGCGATGACCGCCAAGTCCGCCTCGCTGCCGAGCTTAAGGGCTTGCGATGCATCGGAACGCTGGGCCTTCTATTGAAGGCGTGCCGGGTTCGATTGCTGAAAGTAATCGAGGCCCGTGCCATGGTGGACGACCTCATTCGCCGCCACGGATTCCGCATTGGCATCGAGGTCTACCAGGCTGTGCTGGTCCAGTTGGATGCCCCCCCGCGTCCTCAGCCCCGGAGAAGATCCCGGTAGAGCGCCTCGAAGCGCGCGAGGATGGCTGCGGGCTGGTGCTCGCTTTCCACGTAGCTGCGGCCTTTGCGGCCGAGTGCCTGCATCGATTCCGTGTCCTGTAGCAGGTCGGATAGCGCCTTGGCACAGGCTTGCGGATCGCCGATCGGCACGATGCTTCCGCAGCCGGCGCCTTCGACCAGTTCGCGGTTGCCCCCGCAGTTGGTGGCCACGATGGGAAGCCCCGCCGCCATGTATTCGAGCAGGGTGTTCGACAGGCCCTCGTTTGCCCGCGGGGTGAGCAGTCCAATGTGCATGCCCGCGAGCAGCGCGGGCACGTCGCTGCGCTCCCCGTGGAAGACGACGCGGTCCGCCACGCCCAGTTCCTGGGCAAGCTGCCGCAGCGCGGTATCCTGTCCTCCCGAGCCGACGATATTCAGCGTCGCGCCACCCGCCCTGGAATCGAGCAGGGCGAAGGCTCGGAGCAGGGTGTCGTGGTCCTTTTCCGGATCGAGCCTGGAAACGCAAACCAGGTTGAGCGTCGGGGATGGGGGCGCGGCCGGTTTGGCTAGCGCGTCGAATTCCTCAAGATCGAGGATGTTGCCGATCACTGCGAGCTTGTCCCGGGGCACGTCGAGTTGGGCGAAGTGGTCGGCCACCGCCTGGCAGTTGGCGACGACGCGCAGCGCCTGGCGGTCGGCCCGGCGAAGCAGCGTCTGCTTCCAGCGCGGATAGATCTGACCCAGATCGCGTCGGCTGGTGATTAGCGGGACGCCGGCTAGGCGGGCGGCGAGATGGCCCCACACCGCGGCCTCGGCGTCCCAGGTGTGGACGAGTGAAAAGCGCTGGCGGCGGATGTGGCGGGCGAGGGCGAACACTGCGGCCAGCGTTCGGGGCGACACTGCCTTGCGGATCGGAATCTCGTAGACCCAGCCGCAGACGTCCTCCACTGCCGGCACGAAGAAAAAGCCTTCGCGGAAGAACACCGCGACCCGTGAATCCGTGCCCCTCCGCTGGAGGCCCATTGCGGTGCGGGCGCACTGGCCCTCGGTGCCTCCGCGCCGCAAATCGCAGACGATATGAAGAAGTTTGATGGGCCTGTCCATGAGCCCGCCAGTATCCCCCAGCCGGGCGCGGCGGGCAAGCGCGGTGGTCGGGGAAGGTTCCGGGGCTTGGACACAGCGGCGGGGCGGTTGTCCGAAGGTTGGAGCTTCTTCTATCCGGGAGGGCCTAGTGCTGCTGCCAGGCTGGCTTGTTGTCGTAGACCCAGCGGTAGTAGCCGGCTTTGGCCAGGCGGGCGGCGGCGGCTTCGTCGAGCAGCACGTGGGCCTGCGGGTGGAACTGTAGCGCGGAGGCGGGCATCATCGAGCTGACGGGGCCCTCGACAGTTTCGGCCACCGCCTGGGCCTTGCCCGCGCCGAACGCGAGCATGACAACCTGGCGGGCTTCCATGATGGTGCCGATCCCCATGGTGATGACGTGGTGGGGCTGGTCTTCGGGGCGCTCGAAGAAGCGGGCGTTGTCGGCGAGGGTCTGCTCGGTCAGGGTCTTGATGCGGGTGCGGGAGGCGAGCGAGGAGGTCGGCTCGTTGAAGCCGACATGGCCGTCGGAGCCGATGCCGAGCACCTGCAGGTCGATCCCGCCGGCCTCGCGGATGCGCTGTTCGTAGGCGGCGCAGAAGCCGGGCACGTCCTTCGTCAGCCCGTCGGGAATGTGGATCTGCGCATTGGGAATGTTGAGCTGGCTGAACAGGTTCTCGTGCATGAAGCGGTGGTAGGACTGGGGATGCTCGGGTGCGAGGCCGATGTACTCGTCGAGGTTGAAGGTGGTGACCTGGCTGAAGTCGAGTCCTTCGTCGCGGTGCAGGCGGGCCAGTTCGCGGTAGAGGCCGAGGGGCGTGCTGCCGGTGGCGAGCCCGAGCACGGCACGGGGCTTGTTGCGGATGAGCCGGGCGACCATGCGGGCGGCTACGCGGCTGGCTTCTTCGGGGGTGGGCTGGATGATGATTTCCATAGGGCGTGGCGTGGGGGTTAGCGGGTGGGGAAGAAGCGGCGTAGCTTGCTGCGCACGTCTTCGGCGAATTTTTCCACAAGGGAAAGGGTGTAGGATTCCAGGTCGAGCGCATCGTTCTCGACCAGCGGGGTGAGGTCCATGGCGAACCAGGCCTGGTCGAGCGCGTCGGTGGCGTGGGACTGGAAGAAGGTGGCGTTGGCGCGACGGCGTCCCATCACGGCGAGGTCGTAGCGCTTGCCGCCGGCGATCTGGGAATCGAAGACACTGTTGAGGGCGGCGGCTAGGTTGTCGTTGCCGCCAACGTCGAGCACGACCTTGGCCTCGTCGGGCATCCAGTCGAGGTCGCGCCAGACCTCGCAGCCGAGGAGCTGGCGGGGGCGGGCCTCGGGGGGAAGGGAGCGGATGGCGCGGAGGGTGGCGGCCATGACCGCGATGTGGGTCTCGTGCTTGTCGGCGGGGTTGTGGGTGTAGACGACGCGGGGCCGAGCTTGTTCCAGGATTTGGCGGATATCCTGCTCGGCCCGGGTATCGTTGGGGCTCTTGAGCGCCGAGCTGGGGTAGTCGAGCTGGGCCATGAAGCTGTAGTGGCCGATCTGGGCGGCGATGCGCTGCTCGCGGCGGCGGACGGCCATCATCTCGGCGTCGGTGAAGTGGGCGTAGCGGCCTTCGCGGGCGCTGCCGGAGCCGTTGGTGACGGTGATGCCGCCGAACCCGGCGTCGCTGCGCTGGTAGCAGGCGAGGATGCCGTGCATGGCCATGAATTCGAGGTCGTCCTGATGGGCGCCGATGCCGAGGTGGGTGGTGCGCCGTAGGGCCTGGGCCGGGTCTTGCCCGTCGGGAACATAAAAGTCGGCGGTGTCGAGGTGCAGGTTCATGGGCGGGTCTCCGGGAGGATGGGGAGGCTGGCGGCGGCGACGGCCTGGCCGTGGCGCTTCATTTTTTCATCCGGGGTCGTCAGGAAAAGTCGCCGGGCGAGGAAGGGGAACACCTCGTCGAGCACCTGCTCGGCGTTGGCAATGATGAGTTCGCCGCCCGCGCCGGAGGTGACGCGGCCGAGGATGAGAATGTTCGACACGTCGTAGAAGTCGGCGTAGTGCGCGAGGGTGTAGCCGAAGCAGGTTCCGATGCTCTCGAAAATCCGCGCGGCCCGCTCGTCGCCACCGGCCAGCTTCTCCTGCACGCCGACGAGTCGCTCGGCCAGGGGCATGGATTCGGGAAACGCGAGGCCGGCCTGTCGGGCCAGGCGGGCGACGCCTTGCTGAGAAAAGTACTGCACGCCGCAGCCGAGGTCGCCTGACCACTCGTCGGCGGGGGCTCCTGCGCGGTAGTCCACCGGCGCGAAGGCCAGCTCGTTGAGCCAGGGGGTGATGGTGCCGTCGGGGGTGACGTAGCCCGCGGCCAGGCTGGTGCCCATGGAGATGCCGAGCACAGCGTTGCGCTTCATCGACATCGAGCCGGCGAGCGCCGTGACTTCCCCGTCGTTGACGACCTCGAAGGGAATGCCATTCCATTCGCGCTGGAGGTCGTGGAAAAGTGGGCGGATTGCCCGGTCGAAATCCTCGGGTGAGACGCCGCGGAACAGCGAGGCGACCCGCGGCTCGTTCGCCACGTAGACGCCGGCCGCGCTACCGCCGATGGCGTCGACCCGGGGCAGGTGGGCGGCGGCGCGCCGCAGCGAGTCGCGGATGCCCTCGCGGTGGTAGTCGGGATTGCTCTGGAAGTACGGGCTCCATTCGACCTCCTCGCTGTAGACGACCTTCCCATTGATCAGTGCGGCGCATTTGCGGTCGCTTCCGCCGAGATCGAAGCCGATGCGGCAGCCGTCAAGGTGTCTGCCCAGCGCGGTGTAGTGCTCGGAGAGCGGGGGATGTTCATGCTCGGCCACGCAGCGGAACTCCAGGGGCTGCCGGAAAACCTTGGCGCCGAAGAAATCGGCGTCGAAGTGGCGTTCGCCATTCGCCGAGTAGCAGGCGGCGAGCTGGAGGGTGAGTTCGTCGCAGCCGCTGATCAGCACCTGAGACCCCCCGCGCTGCCAGAGCAGGAACTTGATCTGGCGCTCGAGGTAGCGGAACGAAAGCCCCTCGGCATCGTCCTCAGCGCCGAGCACTCGGGAGCGGTGCGACGACCCGGTTCCGTCCGGGCGAAGCAGGGTGATGACCACATCGCGGGCGGCATGCGACTTCTGCACGCGGTCGCGGTAGCCTTGGTTCCACAGGGCGGCGGGAGCAAAATCGGGATCGAGCGCGGGTTTGATGGGAAGGTTCGTATTCATGACGCACAGAGTAGTGGGGTGGGAGTTTGCATAAATATTAAAAAATTGATAAAAATGACTAAAAATTAACGATATTGACTGGATAGGGGGTGTGCGGATAGTGTTCGGACATGCACGGTGCCGCCGAGTTCATGGGAGAGTGGAGTGAGCCCCGGGACTACTTCACGGGTCTGGGTGCGGAGCCGCTGCCGACGCCGGTTCAGGTGTTGCTGTTTGTGCGGACCACGCGGGCGAAGCTGCAGCAGCGTGCATTGCAGAACCGTTCGCACCATCGTTTTGTGCTTATTTTTAATGGCGAAACGCGCGGGCAGGTGCATGTCGATCAGCTCATGCTGCCACTGAGCCCGGGCGAGGCGTTGCTGGTGATGCCGTTTCAGTTCCACCACTTCACCCAGCTCGAATCGGGAAGACTGCGCTGGCTGTTCTGCACCTTCGAGTGCGCCCAGCCGGCCTTTCTGGAGCCTTTGCGCAACCAGGTGGTGCGGGTGGGAGACGAGGCCCGGCAGGCGCGGGAGCGGCTGGTGGAGGACTGGCGCCGCGCCGAGCGCGGCGAGCTGGATCCGCAGGGTGTCCAGGCCGATTTGCTGCGGCTGTTGCTAGCGTTGAAGGAGGATCCCCGGGTCCGGGGACCGCGTGCGGTGGTGGGGGGCGACAACCTGGTGCGGCGGATTAACGGGCTGCTGCTGGAGCGGCATGGTCGTGTCGAGGTGGCCGACGCGGCGTTGGCGGTGGGGCTTTCCGAGTCGCGGCTCCGGGACCGGTTCCGCCGTTCGGCGGGGGTGCCCCTGGGCGCCTACCTGCACAACTACCGGATCAACCGTGCGATGGAGCTGCTGCGCAACCGCCCGCTGGCTCTCTCGGAGGTGGCCGAGCAGTCCGGATTCAACTCTCCACAAGCCTTCAGCCGGGCCTTCCGCGGGGCCACCGGGCAGACGCCCCGAGCCTACCGATCGGGTTCGCTCCGGTAAAAATGTTCGCAACATACTGCATGCAAGCAGGTTGAGAAACGCGTCTCCGCATATCCCCTCCCTCGGATAGATGGTTGCGGGGGTGAAATCGTCCGAAATTCGCCCTTGCCTGTTAATAACTTGTGGGCAAGTTCTGGTGTTCGCCGGAAAACCCTCGGAAACTTAGATATTTCGCACTTTTTTCGCGGTATTCGATTGACGATAAGTGGGGCGTTGTGGTTTAAAGTGTCACAGAAAGGAGGGCGAATGGAACCACATCCCACAGTTCAAGATTCGGATGCGCTGCCGAGCGGCGTATTCGTGAACAACTATGTCCATTCGCTCGACGGCAAGAAGCGGCTGACGATTCCTTCCGATTGGCGGGAGATGGTGGGCAAGCCGGAGAAGTTGTTCGTGCTGCCCGGGATCAACGAGAAGTGTCTCTATGTGTTTCCTGGGCGCGAGTTTGCGCAGCGCATGGAGCGTATCCGCAAGCTGTCCATCGCCAACGTAAAGGGGCGCCAGATGGCCCGAACCCTCGCCTCCCGCTCCGATCTGGTGGGCTGGGACGTGCAGGGGCGCATCCGGGTGAAGGACGAGCTGCTGTCCTATGCCGGCCTTGTCAACCAGGTGGTGCTGGTGGGCGGTTTCGACCGTTTTGAGTTGTGGAGTCCCGAGGACTGGAAGCTTCAGGAGTCGGCCATGGATGATGGCGGGCTTGGGGAGGCGGCCGAGTTTGTCGGATTTTAATTTTTAACGTGTGGTGTGACCCCGGCCGAGTCCGGCGGACCGCCCGGGAGTGAAGAAACGGATGAGTATCGCGAGGATTGCCAAGTTTTTGAAGATCACAGGTTCTTTGAATGGTTCGGATGCGGAGTCGAGCCGCTGGATGTCGCTGCCGTCCGATTCGGCGGCCCGCCGGGCGCGGGGCATTGCCTCGGCCCCTGGCGCGGGCCTGCTTATGGAGGACCGTGGCCGTCTCGGCGAGCGGAGCGCGGGCATGGTGGTCCGAAGCCGCTGATAGACGCCAACCCAAAGGAGCGTCGATGACAGAGCAGAGTGTTCATCGGTCGGTGCTGCTGGAGGAGACACTGGAGCTGCTCCGCCCGGGGCCGGGAGGCCGCTACGTGGACGCCACCCTGGGAGGGGGCGGTCATGCGGCGGCCCTGCTGGAAGCCAGCGCCCCCGACGGATGCGTGCTTGGGCTGGACCGCGACGCGGAATCGCTGGAGCGCACCGTTCGGCGACTGGCGCGCTACGGCGAACGCTTCCGGGGTGTCCACAGCGACTACGCGGGACTGGCGCGTTGCGTGGGGGAGGCCGGCTGGCCGGGGGTCGATGGCGTGCTGATGGATCTGGGGCTCAGCTCGGACCAGCTCGCCGAGGGGCGGCGCGGGTTCAGCTTCCAGGCCGAGGGTCCGCTGGACATGCGGATGGACCGGAGCGGCGGGATCACGGCGGCCGACATTGTGAACGGGTGGTCCGAGGAGGAGCTGATGCGGATCCTGCGGGCCTATGGGGAGGAGCCGATGGCTAGGCGCATCGTGCGCGTGCTGCTGCGGCGCAGGGAGCAGGGACCGATCGAGTCTACGGTGGAGCTTGCGGAACTGGTGGAGCGGGCGAAGGGGGGGCGGCGCTCGGGGGTTCATCCCGCGACGCAGACCTTCCAGGCGCTGCGGATGGCGGTGAACCACGAGCTGGATAGTTTGAAGGAGGGCCTCGACGGGGGGCTGGGCGTGTTGAAGCCGGGCGGGCGGATCGCAGTTATCGCGTTCCACAGCCTGGAAGACCGGATGGTCAAGCAGACCTTCCAGGCGCACGTGGGCCGCGAGGTGTCGCTCCAGGCGGGGGGCAGCCGGTGGGAAGGGGTGGAGCCTAAATGTAGAAAGGTCACCGGCAAGCCGGTGGTGGCGGGCGAATGCGAGCGGACGGAAAATACGAGATCCCGCTCGGCGAAATTGAGAGTTGTGGAAAGGATGTGAAAAATGGCCAAGCGTAAGAACAAGAAGCAGGACGAGCGCAGCGCGGGATTCGCCTTTCCGGTGCCGCTCGCCGTGGTCCTCACCCTCGCGGCGGTTCTGTCCCTGGCCTACCTGTGGATGGACAGCCGCACGGCCGCGCTGCGCGTCCGCATCCAGGCGCTCGAAAAGCAGAAGAAGGAGATCGAGAACCGCGTGATCAACGAGCAGATCAAGTGGTCCAACATGACCTCCCTGCCCAGCATCCAGCGCGCTCTCCAGCAGCACGGCGTGGTGATGACCTGGCCGCAGGAAAGCCGTATTGTGCGCATCCGCCGCTCCCCGGTCGAGGATCGGTTCGAGGGCGGGCTCGAAGGTCGGCAGCTCGCTTTCGCCGCAGGAGCGCGCATGCATGATTAGTGTTGCATACGCCTGGAGGGCGGGATTCATATCCCTCTCCCTCCTGCTGATGATGCTGGGGCTGGGCGCTCGCCTGGCCTTTTTGCATCTAGGGCCCAACGAGGCCCTCCAGGCGCGCATCGCGGGCATACGCCAGGACGAGGAGGAGATCCTCGTAGGCCGGGGCCGCATCTTCGACGCGCAGGGACGACTCATGGCGATCGATCTGCCGGTGAAGGATGTCATCGCCGATCCCAAGCTGGTGGTCGAGAGCGGCCACCTGAGGTTCGTGGCCGCCCAGCTCTCAAGGATCCTCGAACTCGAATACGACTGGGTCTATGACCGCCTCAACCGGCCCACCCGCCGCTACGAGCGCATCAAGCGCTATGTGCCGATGGACACAGTGGAGCAGATCGCCCGGCTCAAGCTCCCCGGCCTCTACTACCACGATGCCAGCCTCCGCAACTATCCGCATGGCGAGCTGATGTGCCATGTGCTGG
>CBFGVE010000067.1:0-9347 GCA_965651915.1 uncultured bacterium | reverse complement strand
GTTGCCCTTGTGGTCCGGATTCTCGTCCCGCCATTGCTTCGCTGTTTTTCCGAACAGGGCCATGTTCAGCAGATCTGCCTCGCTGGCATAGATACAATTGATCTGTTGGGGCGAAAGCTTGGGAGGGATCAGGTTGGTCTTGATGGCGTCGGTATGGATGCGGTAGTTGATTTTGGTCAGGTTGCGGCGGATGTCCCAGCCGAGCTGCTGGAGTTCCTGCTCTTTGAGGCGCTGGAACTCCTTGATCAGGTAAATTTTGAACTCGGCACTGATCCACATGCCGAATTCGAAAGCAATATCCTTGTGGGCATAGGTGCCCCCGTAGCGGCCCGCCTTGGCCACCAAGCCGATGGCGTTGGTTTTGGCCACCCACTCCTTGACGCTGATTTTGTAGCTGTTCAGACCGGCTTGACTTTTAATTGTGGCGAATTCGCCATAATTAAACGCCGGGTTATGCACCTGCTCCCAGATGCCGAGGAACTCGACAGTATTCCGGTTCCGCAGCCAGTCCGAGATAAAGAAATCTCCATCCTTGGCCCGGAGCATGTCGGTCAGGGAAATGAAATCCAGGTCGCCATCCGAATAGACCGTTATCTCTGTGCCTTTTACCGATATTTTAGAGTTTTGCTTCATGACCTCTCCATTCAACCGCCTCGAATTCGACACGGATATAATCTGCGTCCACCTGCGCAATCCGCGGATTCATTCTGGTGCCAATTCCAAAGGGGGTCGAACTCGACCCCTTTCACCATCCTAAACCCGTCAATTCGATGGGTGCTATCCTTTCGTGCTTTTCGTATCTTTAGTGGATAAAAATCATCAAGCCGCCAGTCTTTCCGTAAGTTGCAAGATTTCGTTGATCTCCGTCGGGCTGAACACGCCGCGAATCCCCTGCGGGTGGATGACCGTAAACGGCGCGTTGATGAGGTCTTTCTTCTCGACCTTCTCGCGCTCGATGATGAATCCTTTGAGCAGGTTCAGGAATTCCAACTGACGAGTGGAAAGGTTCGTGTGCTGTCCGATGAACTGGTCGAAGGCTTCGCTGACCGTTTCCGGGAAGCTCTTCAGGATCTCGATGCCGAGGATGTGGCGGATGAACTGGATGAAACGGGCCTTACGGTTCTTATAGGCCTGGCGCAGCAGGTCTTCGGTGATGTGCGGGTGTTCGGCATGCAGTAGCTCGGCCAGCTCAAGGGCCTCGTCAGCCGAGACCTCCTGACCGTTTTTGAGTTTTTGCAGGATGGGATTGTGCGCGGCCAGCTCGGCGATCATGGCCTCGACCATCTCGCGGTAGCGGCTGATGCTGACCGATTCGTGCTGCGGGCCGAACTCGACCCACTCCTTGTTGTGCAGCACGTCGGTGAGATCGAGGTTCACTGGGCCGGTGCCGATTTGGATCTCGCGGAATTTCATCAGCGGACCGAGGCTGGTGTTGAGCTCATCCAGGGCGTCTTCCAAGGCAACGGTGTCCGTTTTGGCCCAATAGTGATTGGCCTGGGCGGCGCGGATCAACGCTTCTTCGGCTTTGACGAAGTTGATCGACAGTGGCAGTTCGCTGATCTGCTCGACGATGCCGTCCTTGAGGGTTTCGGCCTTTTCCTTCTCTTCGCTCAGTCTGGCCAGCGAGTATTCCAGCAGGTCGCGTTCGAAGCGCATGGCCTTGAAGTCGGCCTCGGAGACGGTACGGAACAGCGGCTTGATCTCACTGCGCAGAAATTCCAGCCGCTGGTGATTCAGGGTGATCCAGAAGTTTTCCTCATCCAATCGAGACAGCGCGGCGACCGCCTCCTTGATAATGACGGAGCTTTGCGGCAGCCGGCTGATCTGCCGACGCAATTTGGCAATTTCGCGCTCGGCAACCTGCACCTGCGCGAGGTCGATGGCCTTTTCGATTTTATCCAGCCGCAAGCCGACCAGCCGCACCGGCAGGGGGATCTGCGGCTTGAGTTTCTTGCCCTTGGGTTGCAGCTTGAAGTATTCGAAATTGTCCCAGCAATCGAGGATAAGGAACACATCCTTTTCGGTGCACCAGGGCTTGGGTTTGCTGGTCTCCAGCAGGCGGGTGCCGCGTCCGATCATCTGCCAGAATTTGGTATAGGAGTATACCGGCTTGGCAAAGACCAGATTGACGATCTCGCGCACGTCGATGCCGGTGTCGAGCATATCGACGCTGATGGCGACGCGGGGCAGGTCGTTGTTGGTGAATTGGTCGAGCAGGCCGCCCTTGCCATAGACGCGCGGGTCTTCGGAAACCAGCACCTTGGCCAGCTCGCCTTTGTATTGTGGGAAGAGCTTGTCGAAAATCTCTTCGATGCGGCGGGCATGGGCCTTGGAGGAGCAGAAGAAGATGGTCTTGCCGGGCAGCACGCCATTGGGGTCCTTGATGCACTCCTCCATGAACTCCTTGACGATCAGGGCATTGGTCCCCTTGTTGACTACCTGCTTTTCGATCTGCGAGCCCTCGAAATTGATCTCCTCGATCTCCTTGCCTTCCTGCAGCAGTTTTTTCTGGTCTTCCAGCGAGATGGTTCGCTTGCTGATTCCCTCCATCTGGAAGCGGGTCTGGATCTTCAACACCTGGAAGCTGCATAGGTACGGCGGCACATTGTTGACCGCCTCCTCGAAGGTGTAGGCAAAGGTGGGAAGGCCGTCTTCGCAGTGGAAGAGCTGAAAGGTGTTGTGGTCGATAATAACGGTGGGCGTTGCGGTAAGGCCCAGGGTGATGGTCTTGAAGTAATTGAGGACCTCGCCATAGGTGTTGTAGATGGAGCGGTGGCTTTCATCGACCACGATGAAATCGAAAAAATGCGGCGAAAGCTGCTGCGATTCGTCCCGTATGATGTTGAGCATGGTGGGATAGGTCGAGACGTAGATACGGCGATCCTTGGCGATGAGCTTCTCGCCCACATTCGGCCAACGTGGTTCGTGGGGAAGATGTTCCTTGAAGGCGGCTAGTGCCTGTTCGCGTAGGGCGATGCGGTCGACTAGAAACAGGACCTTTTCGGCGTGTCCGGCACGCATCAGGGCATCGACCATAGCGATGCAGATGCGGGTCTTGCCGGTGCCGGTGGCCATGACCAGCAAAAAGTCCCGCCTTTTCTGTTCGATACCTTCCAGCACGGTACGAATGGCCCGTATCTGGTAGTCGCGACCAGCTATCGCCGTATTGATCAACTCCTGAGTCAGGGGCTTGCGGTTGCGGCGGATGTACTGGAACCGCTCCAAGTCATCTCGGGTCGGGTAGCCGACGATCTTGCGCGGCGGATAGTGATCCAGATCCCAGAAAAAAATCTCATGCCCGTTGGTGTAGAAGCAGAAGGGCAATTCGCAGCCGAGATGATTCTGGATGTTATAGCAATACTGCTTGGCCTGCTCGCGACCCAGCGCGGCATCCTTGCTGGTGCTTTTGGCTTCGACTACGGCTAGGGGCTTGCGATCCTTACCGAGCAACACATAGTCGCTGAATTGTCGGGTCGTGTAGTTGACGCCTGGATCGGAGACTATCCCCTCTTGCGGGATTAGGATGTCGAATTCCTGAACAACCTGGGTGGGGTCAAATACATCCCATCCCGACCGGGACAGGCTGGCGTCGATAAGTTGGGATCGGGTATACGCCTCGGTCATGAATCGCTCAACGCACCGGTGTTTCAAGAGTCCCTTCAGATGGCTCGGTCATGTGCTACCCCGCCCTGTGTTCTGCGCGGGTAGCCGTGGGTTGACAAGCTACCAGTCTTCAACGAGCTTGGAAAGCGAAAGATTTCCATACCAGCCACTTAAGCATGAGGATCGCCCGGGGCGAATAGGCCGTGAATACCAGGGCAGGGGCTGGCGAGGGGTTTTTTCATACGCGGTTTCCCGCTCCTTTGCCCGCAGTTCACCGGGGGAGGGTGAAGGAAAGGGAAAGGCGCTCGTAGGCTTCGCCGTCGGGTTTTACTGCCCAGCCGCCGAAGCGGACGTTGAGGGCGTCGCCGGTATCCTCGACATCCACCCAGCCGTACTGCCCCTCGCCCGGCAGGCTCGGAAAGGCCCCGTGGGAATAGGGACCTCCCTTGAGCGATCCGTTGCGGTCCAGCGATCCGGCCTGGAGCACGATCTGCCCCGGAGTCTCGGGGTCGTCGGCATAGCGGGCGTTGGTTCCATCGTCCGCCCCCAGCATGTGGGCGTCGCCGGCGAGCACCACCACGCGCGCGCCGCTCTCGGCCAGGAAATTGGCGATGACCTTTCGCTGTTTGGCAAAGCCTCCCCAGTTGTCCCGGCCCCGGCCTGGCGATTGATGCCAGGGCACACTGCTGACCCAGAAGATATACTGGCCGCGGCGCTGCGCCTCCTGCACCTGCTCCTTGAACCAGGCGAGCTGCCGGTCGTTCATCATCTGCTTGACCGATTCGTCTGGCTCACTGTTCGGGTGGCGCTCGGACCGGAGGTCGCTGAGGATGAAACGCACGCGGCCCACGGTGAAGGCCTGGTCGATGGGCGCGTCGGGTCCGGGAAAGGCCAGCGGATAGTGCGGGATGTAGTCGCGGTAGGCGAGCCGCGCGGCTTCGCGCCCGACAGCCTCCCGGTCGCTGTTGTTGGGACCGTAGTCGTGGTCGTCCCACATGTAGACCAGGGTGGTGCTGCGGTAGAGGTGGGCCTGGCTGGGCGCGCCCAGAACCCGGTCGAAGGCGTTCTGGAAGACGGCGATGTCATTCACGCCGATGTTCTGGTAGTGGAAGTCGCCCACGTTCATGTAGAACAGCGGGTTGCGCTCCCGGATGGCGTCGAAGACGGGATGGGTGGACCCGGTCACGGCGCAGGCGGCGAAGGCGAAGGAAAAAGAGGCGGGCCCGGCAGGAAAGGTCCGGAAACGGCCGAGGGGCGCTAGCGGCTCGCCTCCGGCTTCGACGACGTAGTGGTAGACCGTGTCGGGATCGAGTCCGTCGAGGTCGAATACCGCAATGGCGCTGCCGGGCCGCCGGGGCGCGGGCAGGTGCGGCGTGGCGTCGGCAAGCGACTCGTCGCGGCCTAGCCGAAGAACCAAGGCAGACTCCGGATCAGCCGCCTTGACCATCACGCGGGTGGCGTGCGGCCCGGTCGCGCCCACCCAGGGGCCTATCGGCGTGTTGCCTTCTTGCGCCCAAAGTCCGCCGCAGCCTAGCAGCAGGGCCACTCCCGCCACCATGCAGCGCAGAGTGGAGGATGAGGGACTCGGTCGGTGCAAACCCAATGAGGAGGCGAAGTGCGGCATGGCGGAGACTCCAAGGTTGATTCAGTTCAGGTGGCATCCTGCCACTTCGCCTTTCCCCCTCTCGATTTGCAAGAAAAATTCAGAAAACAAGCCTCCGTCAGCCACCCGCTCAATCAACCCGCAGCACGATTTTACCCCGGGTATGCCCCGTCTCCAGGCGCTCGTGCGCCTTGCGGGCCTGCTCGATGGAGAAAACCGCATCGATTTCGACCCGCAGCTTACCGGCGTCGATCATAGTGGCCATGCTGCCGAGCTGCCCCGCGTTGGGGGTTGCGAAGAAGTGGTGGGCGTTGATCCCCTGGCGGCGCAGGGTCTCGGCTTCGGCGGCGTCAACGATGGTCAGCACCCGCCCGTTTTTGTGCAGCATGGGTACGCTCTGAGTTGCGGTGCCCGCCCCCACCCCGTCGTAGACTACGTGGATGCCGTGGGGATGGTGGCGGAGCGCGGCCTCGACCACGTTCTCGCGCATGTAGTCGATGGTCTCGTGCGCCCCCAGTTCGCGGAGGTAGTCGTGGTTGCGGCCGGAGGCGGTGCCGATCACCCGGGCCCCCTTGTGCGCGGCGAACTGCACCGCGAAGCTGCCCACACCGCCCGCCGCCGCGTGGATCAGCGCGACTTCGCCCTCTTTGAGCCCGCAGACGTCGAACAGCCCCTGCCAGGCGGTGAGGGCGGCGAGAGGAACCGCCGCCGCTTCCTCGAAGGAGAGCCGCTGGGGCTTGAGCGCGGGAAAGCTCTCGGGGACCACGACATACTCGGCGTAGGTCCCGCCGTGCACGACGGGCTTGCGGAAATAGCCGTAGACCGCCTCGCCGCCTTTGAACCGCTTCACACCCGGCCCTACCGCGTCGACCACGCCCGCCGCATCGAACCCGAGCACCACCGGGAACTGGTGGGGCCAGCGGTCCTTGACCCTGCCGATGCGGATCTTCCAGTCGATCGGGTTCACCCCTGCGGCGTGGACGCGGATGCGGACCTCGCGGGGACCAGGCTCCGGGATGGGCAGGTCCATCATCTGGAGACGGTCGGCGCCGCCGAACGCTTCAATGCCTACTGCTCTCATAACGTGCATGCTCCTTTCGGTTGAATGACACGAAGCTTCGACCCCTCAGCCCGCCGCCTGCTCAACGATGGACCGGACTTCCGCCGCCAGCGCTTCTGCACCGGCGGCATCCGGGGCCTCGGCGAAGATCCTCACGACGGGTTCGGTGTTGGACCGGCGGACCTGGACCCAGCGGTCCCCGAAATCGACGTGGACGCCATCGTTGAGCATCATCGGATGTCCCTCGTAGCGGTGGCGCACCGCGCGCAGGGCGACGGCCGAGGCCCCCCCCTGCACCGAAAGGTTTTCCTTGCGCGTCGCGTAGCGGGGAAATTCCGCCACCAGCTCCGAAACCGTCCGGCCGGTAGACCGGAGCAGCTCGAGGATGACCGCCATCGCGGAATAGCTGTCGCGGCAGGGATGGATCGCGGGAATGATCGCTCCGCCGGAATGCTCGCCCCCCGCGACCGCGCCGCGCTCCAGCATGAGCTGGGACACGTTGATCTCGCCGGTGGGGCTGAGCAGCACCCGGGCGCCCAGCGCCTCCAGCCGCTGCTGCACCGCCTTGCTCATCGACTGGTTCACCACGACCGTACCCGACCCGTGGCGGCGCAGGACCTGGCTCAGGGCCAGTCCCACGGTGAGCGCCTCGCCTATCGGCTCGCCGCGCTCGTCCACCACCGCCAGACGGTCCCCGTCGGGATCCTGGGCGAAGCCGATATCGCAGCCGTTATCGACCACCGCCCGGCGGAGGGCATCGAGATTGGCGGGAAGGGGCTCGGGAGGACGCTCGAAATGTCCGTCGGGGCGGTCGTGCAGGGCTACAAGATCGCAGTGGAACCGGTCGCGCAGGAAGGACGGCGAGAACAGCGCGCCCACGCCGTTACAGCAGTCCACCGCGACGCGGAAGCGCCGGGCGCGGATAGCTCCGGCATCGACATAGCTCTCCACCCGCTGGAAGTGGACCCGCTCGGGGGCGTCGAGGTGGCGGACGGGATGCAGATCCTGCTCTGCGGTGCTGGGAAAGATGCGCTGGTGATAGACATCGAACAGCGCCTCGCAGTGGGAGGCATCGAGAAAGAGTCCCTGGGGGCCGATGAACTTGAGCGCGTTCCACTCGGCGGCGTTGTGGCTGGCGGTGATGGCGATGCCGCCGCGCAGGTTCATGCTGCGGGTCATCAGCAGTAGCGTCGGCGTAGGCAGAATGCCGGCGAGCAAGGGCCGGCAACCCACGCTCTGCAATCCGGCGACCAGGGCGCACTCTGCCATGTAGCCGGAGGGCCGGGTGTCGCGCCCCACCAGCACCGTGCCACCCTTGAGATAGGTGCCGAAGGCCCGCGCGAAGGTCGCCACGATCTGCGGGGTGAAGGTCTCCCCCACCACGCCGCGCACGCCCGAGACGCTAAGTTTTAGTCCGCTCTGCATAGTCTGTTCCGTCTGGGTCCCGATTAGGTTAGGTGTACTCCATGGCGAGGGCGGTGATGTATTCGGCCCGCTCGACCGCCTTTTCGCGGCTTGCCGACTCGGAGAGCACCCGCACGAGGCGCTGGGTGCGGGAAGGGCGCACATGCACCCAGCCATCGGGCCAGTCGGCACGGATGCCGTCGCCCAGGTCAATGCGGGCCTTGCCTTCCGGATCGATGCCATGGCGGAGGTAGTCGAGCAGCCGGAAGGGCTCGACCGATGGCTCCTCGACGCTGCGCTTCACGATATGGTAGCGGGGCAGCGAGCGGATGAGCGAGGATAGCGGGCAGGCGCGCAGGGCGAGGGCTTCAAGCACCAGCCCCATCATCGCGAAGCCGTCGTAGGCGGGGCTGAAGGCCGGCCACGCAACACTGCCACTGCCCTCGCCGCCGAGCACGGCGTTTTCGTCCTGTATCCCGGCCACGATCGGGGCCTGCCCCACCGGCACCTTCACCAGCGGAACGCCCCGGGCTTGGGCAATATCGTCCAGCATGCGGCTGGTGCAGGTATTGGCTACGAGGGGTCCCGGGCGTTGCTCCAACACGTGGTCGGCTATCAGTGCGAACGTGTATTCCTCGCTGAGTGGTTCGCCCCCCTCGCTTACCAAGGATAGGCGGGCCATGTCGCTACTGAATACGAAACCGACCTGCCCACCGACGTGGCGGATGATCTCAGCCATCTGCTTGGCGCTGCGGGGCCGGGGCTCGGCCTCGCGGGCAAGGTAGCCCGACTTCGCCCCGTTGAGCGTGATGAGGTCGAGCCCGAACCGCCGGGCGAACTCGGGCAAGTAGTCGCAGCCTGCGCCGCCCAGCGGATCGACCAGCACCTTGAATCCGGCGGAGCGGATACGGTCGGCGTCGAGCCGGGATTCCAATGCCTGGAAATATCCCTCGGCATAGTTGTCCAATGCTTGGACGCTGCCGGTCGAGCGCCAGTCGCGAAGGAGGAACTGGCGGGAGTGGAAATGGTCGAGCACCACATCGCCGCTGGAAGGATCGAGGTAGGCGCCGTCGCGGCCGATCAGGGTGAGGGCGTTCCAGCCCATCGCGTTGTGTCCGCCGGAAATCGAGACCGCGCCAGCCGCGCTGTGCACCCCGACGAGGTACTGGATCATGCCGGTGGGACAGATGCCCAGATCGAGCACCAGGCAGCCGGTGGCGAGCAGGGCCGACACGGTCGCGCTGTGGAGCATGGGGCTGGAGATGCGGGTGTCCCGGCCGACCAGTACGGTGCCCGCCTCGGCGAAGCTGCCAAACGAGGCGGCGAAATTGATCACCTGCTCGGGATTGAGCGACTCCCCGACAAAGCCCCGCATACCGAAGCTGGCCAGCCGGAATGTGTTGAGTTTTGCCATGGCAGATTGGTCCCCCGATGAACAAGACCCCTATGCTATCCGTTCAGATCAGCAAGCACAAGCCGGGGGGAGGAAAATAGTTTTGGGCTGGCGGGGCGGGCCGGGTCGCGAATGGTTCCGCCCAGATTCCATGCAAGGGGATAGCGCCTCACGGCGCCCCTACGAACAGTCCTGGGCGGGTTCGTAGCGCGGCCGTGAGGCCGTATCTTCCGGGCGGGAGCCTAGCGCCTCACGGCGCCCCTACGAACAGTCCTGGGCGGGTT
>CBFGVE010000066.1:0-9377 GCA_965651915.1 uncultured bacterium | reverse complement strand
GAAGCAGGAATAGCCAACGAGATGCATGCACTCCACGATGTCCTCGTGCTTGGGACTGATTTCCAAAGCCTTGGTGAGCACGTCGATGACCTGCGGCCAGTTCTCCTGGCGGGCGTAGAGCTGCGCCACGATCAGGGAAATACGGTCGTACCACTTGCCGCCCTCATACTTCTCCAGATACTCATGGCCGGACGCGAAGGCCTTATCCCAGGGGAAGATGTGGATCGCGCTGGAGAAGGCTAGGAACAGGCATTCCTCGGCCCTGTTCGAGTCGCCCCGCTTGTAGAGATAGAAGAAGAGGTCGAAGGACTCGTGGTACCGTCGAATCTCCAGGTAGGAGCGGGCGATGCGGTACTGGAGATCGGCATCGTAGTCGCGGACTTCCTTGAGAGCGGCCAGCTCCTGCTCCGCCTCGGCAATCGACTCCTGGACCCGGATGAGCTGGCGGAGCATGCCAGGAGAGCGCCGCAGGCGCTCGGCCCGCCGCTGCAGGCCATCGAGGTACCGCTGGGCGTTCTCCTGCAAGGTCCGCTTGGAGTAGATGATGCGGTAGATCCAGAGGGCGTCCCGGTAGCGCTCGTCGGCGAATAGCTCGTCCCCGGCCTCCAGGGCGGTCATGTTTAGCGCGGCGCTGCGGGCGGCGAACGCGTCGGGATTGAGCAGAATCCCCATGATGTTGTAGACCTTCTCGACCTCCATCTTTTTAAGAAAGCTGATCGTCATCATCGACGCCGCCCACACCCGACGGTCGGCATCGGGTGCAATCTGGTAGACGCGCTGGAGGGAGGGAAAGGCGAGATCCCACTGCTCGTCGACCAGATGGCATTTGGCCAAGGAACAATAAATGTCGGCCTGCCAGTCGTCATCGTACTGGTAGCGCCGCAGGGCGTCCTGGTACTGGGCGATGGCGTCCTTCATCTTGGACTGGAAGCGATGCGAGTCGCCGATCAGCACCATCACTTCGGAGGCCCGGGGACGGCGGGGGTAGCGTACCAGATACTCGTTGAAGGTTTTACGGCAGGATTCGAAATCGCCGACCAGAAAGTAGCAGAGCCCCAGGTTGTAGAACACATGCTCCAGCTCGTTCACCACCCCCGCCGTGGTGCTGGACCCGAGGAAGGTTATCAGTTGACTCAGCGGGGGGATGGCGGCCTGGAAATTGCCCTGGGTCAGCGCCTGCTGAGCCATGTAGCGCGCCTCCTTGGGGGTGTCCTGGGCGGCCGCTAGACCGGTGAAAAACAGCAGGGCGCTGGCGATCAGACAGCTCCGCCACCAGACCCTAGCCCCTAGCTTGCGGCCTTCCCCCGAGGATGCAGTACAAACTACTATCACTAGCAGCACTCCGATTAAACATTTGTAATAAGCAAGTTTCAGAACCGCGAAAACGAGCGAATTTGCGCTCGAAAGCCTTAATACTAGAAGATAATTGGAATAAAGTAAAGGAACTGAAACAAAAAGTGGCTTCTGGGCAACATCCAGGCGTTCCGAGCATCCCCGAGCCCGCTTCGGAGAGAATTGAGAGCCTGCTGCGGGGCAAAGAGTTTACCAGCTCGGCCTGCGAAATGGCGGCATCCCGGCTTGCCCGCCCGGCAGAAAGCCCAATCTAGCGACTGGGCGCGGGAGACCGGAAGGAGGCCAGACGGCTCCAGGCCAAAGCGCCGAGGAAGAAACTCATGCTGACCAGCACGATGGCCGGACCAGACGCAATCCCGGCATAGTAGGACAGATAGAGCCCGATGACTCCGGCGAGGGCGCCGAACAACGTGGCCAGCGCCATCATGGTATGCACGTGGCGGGTGAACAGGAGCGCCGTGGCCGGAGGAGTCACCAGCAGAGCCAGCACCAGCGCCACACCGACGGTCTGGAGCGCCACCACGGTCGTCACCGCAACCAGGACCAGCAGGGCATAGTGGAAAAGCGCGGCCGGAATTCGGAGAGTGAAAGCAAGCGTGGGGTCGAAGGATACCAGCAGAAACTCTTTATAGAACAAGACGATAGCCAGCACCGCCGCCCCGCCGAATCCCAAGGTCAGCAGCAGGTCCACCCCAGTCACGCTGAGCACGTCGCCGAAAAGAAGATGCACGAGATCGGCCGAGTAGCTCCGCACGGTTGAGATAATACCTATGCCGAGGGCGAACATGCCCGCAAACACGATGCCAACCGTCGTGTCCTCCTTGAAGCGACCGCGGCGAGACACCGCGCCCGTACCCAACGCCATGAAAACCGCCGTGGCCATCGCCCAGAAAAATACCGGCATGCGCTGCCCACCGCCCAGCAAGTAGCCCGCCGCAACGCCCGGAAGCACCCCATGGGACAGCGCGTTGGCAAAGAAGGCCATGCCCCGCAAAACCACGAAGGTGCCCACCACGGCACAGACGAACCCCACCAGCACTGCCGCCGCCATGCCGCGCAACATGAAGGGGTACTGAAGTGGCTCGGTCAATAGGGTGAAGGCCTCATTCATCTGGCACGGTCCTCCGCGAGTCCTCGACCAGCAGGCGGCCGCTCGTCCCGTCGACCAGATGCACCTGGCGGCCAAAGGCCTTGCGCAACAGATCCGACGTCATCACTTCCTGCGAGGTTCCCAGCCCCACCACCCGGGTATTGAGCAGCAGGATGCGGTCGAAATGCAGCGCTGCCAAGTCCAGGTCGTGAAGGGACACCACGATGCTCACGCCCCGCCCCCGGAGCCGGTCGAGAATCTCGATGATGCCCAACTGGGAGGGCGCGTCCAGCCCCGCGAAGGGCTCGTCCATCAGCATCAGCTCCGCCTCCTGGGCCAGGGCCCGGGCAATGAACATCCGCTGCTGCTGGCCTCCCGACAGGGTGCGGATGTGGCGCTCGGAATGCTCGGCAAGCCCCACCTCGGCGAGACAGCCCGATACGATTTCACGGTCGCGACGACCCGGGCGGCGGAGCAGACCCACCCGCCCGGCCCGCCCCATCATCACCGCATCGAACACCGTCACCGGAAAATGCCAGTCCACCTCGGTGCGCTGTGGCAGATAGGCTATGCAGATGTGGCCACCGGGATGCCCGCCGGCAATGCGGATTTTGCCGCGAGATAAGGGAAGCTGGGCGGTGACCGCCTTGAAAAACGTGCTCTTCCCCGCACCGTTGGGCCCCACTAGGGCAATGCGCTCCCCAGTGTGCATGTGGAGGTTGACACCTTGCAGCGCGCACTTTTCCCCGTAGCAAACATCCAGGTCCTTGACCTCGAGAATTGGCGCGCAGGGATCGTGTGCCGTATCACCGTGGTAGTGAATGTGGGGCAGTATACTCACGGCCCCTCCCCTAGCCCCTCGCAGATCAACCGGGTATTGTGGCGCATAAATTCGAGATAGCTGGACGCCGGCCCATCGGCCTCGCCCAGGGAGCCCGTGTAGAGCAAAACAACCTTGACCTGGGTGTCTCGGGCTATGCGCTCGATGAGCCCCTGTGGACTGCCCACCCCGGCGAAGATCGCTGGGATCCGTTCGCGGCGAAGAACATCTTCGATTCGGGCAAGATGCCGGGCCGAGGGATTGGCCATCGTGCTGAAACTTTCAATCACCACTGCCGGCTGCTCGAAACCGTAGCGGCGCGAGAAATAGGCCAGCACCCGGTGATCGGCCACCAGCCTGCGGCGAGCTGGCGGGATGGCCGCGACCTCTCCAGAAATCCACGCGTCCAGCTCGGCCAGTTCACGTTTGTAGTCCCGGGCCCGCGCCCGGAACCGCTCCGCTAGATGGGGCCTCAGCTCCGAAAACGCCTCCTCGATCCGGTCGACCCAAACCTGCACGCACCCTGGATCGAACCAGACATGGGGGTCATGCGGCATTTCGTCGCACGCCTCCCCCCCATGGGCATGCACATGCTCCGCGCCGTCCCGCCATTCAATGGCGTCCACCCCCCGCGAAACTTCCACCAACCGACCCTTCGCGCCCGAACTGGACAGGAGGCGAGACAGAAAAGCCTCCAGACCAAGGCCGTTGGCAAGTATAAGCTCGGCATGGAAAAGTCCCGCCGCATGGCGGGAGCTGGGCTCGAAGGTGTGGGGGTCCTGTCCCGGCCGCAACAGCACCATCAGGTGGATGTCCTCGCCCCCCACCACCCGCGCCACATCCCCAACCAGGGTCGTGGTGGCTACAACCTGTAGCGGCGGCTCGGACCCCTCGGAGGGCGCCGGACGGAGCACGATGCAGGCAAGCAGAATGAGGGATAGAATGCGCATGGTTTTGGTCGAGACCAAAGGGAAATCACCCATCGGCCCGTGAATGCGCGCACTCTAGCCCAGCGCCCGGACGCGATCAAGCGGATTAATACAAAGTAATACCGGCGGTGGCCACCCAGCATCGCGGCGACGCCCGCGCGGGGACTAACCAGCCACTTCCCATGCCGGGGGCGCTGTGGTACAAGCCTCGGCCATGGGTCGCGCATGGAAGCATTTTGCTGGCTGGATAACCGGACACGAGAGGGTGGCCGTGCTCCTGATCGCCATCGCCTTCCGCCTCGCCCTCCTTGGGCTGCCCGCTCCCGAGCAGGTGTCCCGCGGACTCTGGGACGGACTGGTGCAGCGGGAGGGCTGGAATCCCTATGTGATCTCCCCCCACGACCCAGCGCTCGCCTATCTCCAAAACGACCCACACGTCGGCGGCGACATCTCCCGTCAACCCGCCCACGCCCCCCCCGGCCAGATGCTGCTTTTCCGCCTGCTGGCCTTACTCGAGTTCAGCCCTCTGCTCGCCAGAGTGCTGTTCCTCGCCGCCGATGCAGGAGCCATCCTCGTGTTGCTGCGCGTAATGGACCTGCATGGGAGGCACCCCCGCTGGGCCCTCCTCTATGCCCTGCACCCCGCCTCGCTGGCCACCAGCTCCACGCCGGCTGCCTTTCTCGCGCTGGGTCTGGCCCTCCTCCTACTCATGCTCAAACGTAACCGCGCAACCGCTGCCGCACTGGGGCTCGCTCTGGCCGTCCAGTTCGGCCACTCCGCCTGGCTGCTCGCTCCTTTTCTGTTCCGCCGCGGCCATAGCCGATCCGTCCTCGCCGTCGCGTTGCTTTCCTGCGCCGGATATGCCGCCTTCGCGCCGGGCACAGCCGGACTCCGCCAAGCCTGGACCGAATTTGCCTGCAATCCATCCGCCAGCCCCATCCGCGCGATGCTGCAGGGATGGGATCTTGAACCCCAAAGCCTGAGCCTGCTGCTGCTTGGCTGCCTTGGCTTGCTCACGCTCGCGGTGCGGGTCCGCACACCCGATGCCGTGACCGGGGGTATCGCCCTGGCCAGCGTCTTCATGCTGCTTTCGCCCAGTCCCGCGACTGCCGCGCTCACCGCCTTCTTCCTCCCGCTTCGCCCGATCCGCTCCGTCCTTCTCTTTAGCCTGACCGCAAGCGCCCTGGCCTTGCTGCGCAGCGAGCCGGTTGCAATCACCACGCTGCTGGCCTATGCACCCTCCTTGGGTCTGTTGGCCTTCAACACCTTGAGCGGACGTTTTCCCGCCGCAGCGCCAGACGCCTTTCGGGACACCCATCTCCAATCCGTATCGGTGGTCGTGGCAGACGACGGCACCACCTGCCCCTCAACGCTTTTCGAGCAGCTTCGCCAGCCTAGCCATCCACCGCTCGAACTCGTCTTTGTCGCGGACGACCCTGGCAGCGCAAACAGCCGGCTGGCCGCCGCCGAAGGCGCCCTCGTGGTCAATCACTCTGGAAGCACGGCCGAGCAGTTCGCGGCCGGCTGCTACCGAGCCCATGGCGACGTGGTGCTATTCCTAACCCCAGGCACGCGGATACCGCACGGAATTCTGGACAACATGCTCCACCGCCTGAATACAAGCGGCAAGGCAGGGGGAGCGCTCGGGGTCTCCGGATACCGCAGCAGATTTCAAAAACTCCTGCGCGACTTAACCGCAGGTTGGGCCGGCTATTACGACCATCGCGACGGCTTGTTTGTTAGGAAAGCGTGGCTGGAGGCCTGGGGCGGCTACCCGAGCCAACCCGGCAAAGCCGGCTGGGCGATGGCCACCCAGCTCCGCAGCGAGGAGCCCCCTCTCTACCTCTGGGGAAAGGGGCGCTAGCCCAGGTCCAAGTCGAGGTTGTTATCCTCGTCTCCTCCCCCTCCCCCTTCGCCTTCGGTCTCCTCTTCGACAACCGGCGGCAGAACCTCTGGAGGAGGGTCGCGGCGGGGCGGCGGAGTAACCGTTTCAACCCGCTTGTCCATGTTTTCCGTCAGAGGTATGCGGCGAATCACGCTCCGGGGCGAATAGGGAAGCGGCTCGAACCAGATGGCGTTGTCGTCCGAACTGGACCCGGGACCGAAGGGAATGATGATACGTCCCCCCCAGAAGATCTCCGAATTATCAAATTCGTTGTCGAAAAAGGTTACCATCTCAAAGGCAAACCGCTCGCGAGGACGATACTCGAAACGGGTCATCCAGCCCTCCTGGGGGTCGATACGGGGGCCATCCAGGAAGTACCACCCAACAAAGCCCCGGGCCTGGCCAAGAACCCGCGGAATAGGGAAGCGGACGCCAATTTCGGACTCCCAGCCTGACAACGGGATCTCGTACTCCTCGAACGTCTGGCTTATCGTGCTCATCGCGCCGCCGGGAAGCCGCTCGGTAGTCTCAACCGTCCGCTGGTCGGTCAGGCGGGCCCCGTGGGGAGAAATGTAGCCGCGGAGTCGAAGGGTGTACCAGGGGGCGCGCTGCTCAAACCCGGCGGAGAAGGTGGAGAGATCCTCGCCCGTGGCCGTTTCGCGGTACTCCCCGCGACCATGCAGGGTGGAACGGCCGACCGCCGGAAAGATGTTGCGGTAGATCAGGCCCACCCCGGCAATTTTCTCGTCGTCGTCCCACATCGAGAAACGCGGATTGAGCAGCAGCAGGCCACCCGCCGGGGCACCAATCTTGATCATGCCGTCGGCAATGCCAATAGAGCCGGTTTTCCCCGAGAAACCACCGGCGGCCACCGCCCCCGGCGGAGGCCCACCCGAAGGCTGGGCCATTTCCTCGGCGTCCGAGGCGAGGATCCGCGACGCGGGCAAAAGCAGGGAGGCAGCGAAAAATGAGCGGAAGAGAGCAGTTTTCATAGGATGCGCCTTTTGGTTGCGAAGCACGGATACTTCTCTAGGACAACAAAACACACCCGGTTTTCACTCGCCCGCAAGAGCTGATCCCCCGGGTCGCAGGAGGATATGCCAATCACTGTACGGGGCCTGAACATACACGCAAGCGCCCAGGGCCGCAAGCGAAATGCAAAACCCTTCGTCAAGCCATTTCAAGCATCGGCCCGGCAAAGCATGGCGGAATTCGCGGTCGCCGATGCCGCGGCCCAGGCGTGGACACCGCCCAGCGGGAAAGCATTGACCTGCCTCGACGCTCAGGCTAGCGTGGCGGACCTCTCTTCATGATGAAGGGATTCGCCCCCCACCCCTCCGGAGCCCTCGCGCCCCGCCCATCCCCCGGACCCCGATTGAACCCGACGTTTTCCCCCGCCGACTACTGGAACCAGCTCGCCGACCGCTACCAGTCCGAGACCATCATCTCCACCCGGGATTTTCATTTCGGTCCGCTGCTTCCCGGCGACCGATCGCTTGGCCTGCTCCCCCGCGATCTGCAAGGCCTGGACTGCCTCGAAGCAGGATGCGGCGCCGGCCAGAACAGCCTATACCTCGCTTCCCAGGGCGCCCGCTGCCAGGCATTCGATGTAGCCGAGGCCCAGATCGCCCACGCCCGCAAGCTGTCTCGGAAAGCGAATCTGCCGGTGGATTTCCGGGTGGACGACATGGACGGCGATTTCCACGCAGGCCGCCCGCCCGTCGACCTAGTCCACTCCACCTTCGCCCTCCCGTTTTCTGAGGACCCCGCCCGTTTCATCTGGAGATGCGCAAAAGCGCTAAAACCTGGCGGCCTCTTTTTGCTTACCACCAGCCACCCCGTCTATGCCGGCGAATGGCTTGAAGTGGATGAAGACGAGGACGGGGTGTTCATCGCCGACTACTTCCATCCCCAACCCGATATCCGACAGGAAGGCGACGACACCCCGCGCATCCGCAGCCAGGCCTGGCCCCTGGGACAGGTCGCCGAGTGGCTGAGCCAAGCCGGCTTCGTCATCGAGCGGCTGCTGGAACCCCAGCCGGTCAACGTGGACCTGCTCGAACCCAGTGATCTCGAAGACGCCCTGCCCTACTTCAGCCTCGACTGGCTCAACCTCTACCCCGCGCTGAAACGCTTCCCCACGGTCGCAATTTTCCGCTGCCGCCTACCCTCCTGACTCCGCCATGAATCCTACACTGGACCCTCCCCCCTCCATGACCTGGGACCGCATCACCGCCTACGCCCATGAACTTACCCTCAAGGGAGGCAACCGCCGGCATTTCCACCGCCGACTCGCCCAGAACCTCCAGCGGGCCGTATCGCCGCATGGCGGCACCGTCCACGTCTATCACGACCGGCTAGAAGTCACCGCCGCCCCCGGGCAAATCGAGGCCAACCTCGAGGCTGTATCCAAGGTGTTCGGAATTGCGCTGGTCATACCCGTCAGGGTGGTCGAGGCCACGCTCGACGCGATGGCCGAGGCCGGCGTGGCGCTCTACCGACAGCTCTCGCCGGACGGGCAAGCCTCTTTCGCCGTTCGCGTCCGGCGACCCGAGAAAGCCTTTCCCATGCGTTCCCAGGAGCTGCAGCGGGAGCTGGGCGCCCGGGTGGTGCAGGCCACCGCAGCTCCGGTCCGGCTCAAAACGCCCGACGTCACCCTCAACTACCGGGTACACGCCGAACAGGCCTTTCTCGAAGGCCCCCGAAGGAGCGGTCCTGGCGGACTGCCCATGGGCGTAACCGGACGGGTGCTGACCCTGTTCTCCGGCGGCATCGATTCCCCCGCCGCCGCCTGGCTCATGCTCCGGCGGGGCTGCCTGACCGACTTCGTCCACTTCCACGTCTACGCCAACGCCCAGCAGGTCGCCGAAACCAAGATCCCCCGGCTCGCCAGCTCGGTGCTGGCCCCGCAGGGCGCCAAGGCAAGGCTCTTCCTGCTGCCCTACCACGCCTTCCAGCTCGCCACCCTCACCCACCCCATTCCTCCAGCGCTCGAACTGGTGATCTTCCGGAGATTCATGATCCGCACCGCCGCGAAGCTGGCCGAACGCTACAAGCTCAAGGCGCTGGTGACCGGCGACAACCTCGCCCAGGTGGCCTCGCAAACCCTGGAAAACCTAGCCGCGCTCGAAGGCATCACCGGATTGCCGACCTTCCGCCCTTTGCTCGGCTACGACAAGCGGGAGATCATCGAGCTGACCCAGCGCATGGGCACCTTCGACCCCTCGCTCGAAAGCTACAAGGACTGCTGCTCCCTCGTCGCCAAACGGCCCGAAACCAAGCCGAGCATGAACTGGATCC
>CBFGVE010000065.1:0-9408 GCA_965651915.1 uncultured bacterium | reverse complement strand
CCGAGGTCCGCGGGAAAACGCCTGGCTACATTGCCGGGCTGACCAGTGGAAACGCCGCTAGGCTGTTTAACTGGGCCTAGGAGCAGGTTGGAGACGAAAAGGGGCAGCCAGTGGCTGCCCCTTCGCATATGGTTGGAACCCCGCTGCGGCTAGAACGAAATCAGAACGAACACCAGAACGAAAAGGGCTACCGTTTCCACGACGCCGATCGTCATCAGGTAGTTGCCGAAGCCCTTGCCGGTCTCGGCCAGGGCGTCCGCGCCAGCGGCTCCTGCAAGTCCCTGGTACCAGGCCGATACGCCCATGGCGATGCCGCCGAAAATGCCGGCGCTGAGCATCGCTGGCCAGTTCACTGCGGCAAGGCCCATTGCGCTCTGAGCGGCAGCGAGCGCATCGGCGGGAAGGGCTTCAAGCCAGTTGCCGCTGGCACCGGCTGCGGATTTGGCCGCAGCTACCATATCGGCAGCCAAATAGGTCTCTAGGTTGCAGAGACCGTTGATTTTCATCATCAGAATCATGCCGTAGATGGTCTGCGAAAGCGGTGCACCGATGAAGAGCAGAAGCAGGAAGGGGGCTTCCTTTCCTTGCGCAAAGCATTTCTTCCATGCCCCAATCGCGGCCCTGCCGGCGGTGCCGGTGCCCAGTGCGGAACCCACCGCCGCCCAGGCGATGGCGGCAATTGCGCCGGCTTTTCCGAGTCCTGCCAAAGTCATTGGATCCATAGTCATGATGAGTGCTCCTTTACGTTGAAGCCTTGACCGCGTCGGCGGCGTTGGCGCTTTGATACTGGGTGGATTTGCGAACGAATGGATTGAAACGTATGCCCGACCACTGCAGGCCGAGGTGGCCGGAGAATTCGAGCGTGTTGAGGCGGACCCCGTGTACCATGACGCCCATTATGGCCAGCAGGATGTTCAAGGCGTGGCCGACAAAGATCACCAGGGCACCGCCAAGTTTTGCGATGAATCCACCAGCCGCAAGCTCGCTTCCCATGCCATTGAATGCGTTGGCGACGGCGAAGGTGGCCATGCCCACCGCGAAGAGGCGGACGTAGCTAACGACATCGACGAAGTTGCTTACCAGGTTGAGCGGAAGCATGATGTGGTTGAACCATTCCGACTTGACCTGCCGCCATGGGGTCATGAAGAGGGTGATAAGCACGACGCCAACGATGAACATGGGCATTGCCCACGATGGGAAAGGTCGGTTGAGCACCATCGCTCCCGCGGCGAAAAACATGGTCCAGGTCGTGCAGATCCAGCCGACTTGGGCCAGCGCCTGGGGAGAATTGATGATCCTGAGTGCGCTCCAGGTGTGGGCGAGGGTAAGGTGGATCGTTCCGATGAGAAAGCAGAGGAACATGATATTCGAATTGTCGAGTAGCCAGGGAAGCTTGGCTGCTTCGAGAACTGGCGGAAGGGTCGATAGCCCGAAGAAGCAACCGGTCAGCAGTCCCCAAATGATCGTGCCGACGCTCATTACCAGCATCAGCCGGTAGAGCAGGCGGGGCCCTTTCGGGGCGAGCTTCATCCCGGCCAGGGTGAGGCCCAGAAAGATGAGTCCGTATCCGCTATCTCCGACGATCATGGCGAAGAACAGGCTGAAGAACAGCAGGAACCACGCGCTGATGTCCATTTCGCGGTAGCCAGGGGTCACGCCGATGAAGTCGAAGACGACCTTGATAGGCTCTACCCAGCGAGGGTTGCGGATGAGGGTGGGGGCCTTCTCCGAAGGCCGGGGCTCCTGAATATGGAGACCCCATCCATGTTCTCGGGCTGCGGAGCGGAGGTTTTCGATCGACTCGGCAGGGCAGTAGCCGCGCATGTACCAGGCAGGACCGGCCTCGCCCATGCCAGAGTGCGCCTCGATGAGGGCGATTTCATCCTCCGCCTTACGTTGAAATTCCAGGATTGCGTTCCGGTCGCCGGCGTAGGGAGCCAGGGATGCGGTCAGGGTGGCGAGTTCGTTCTGAATCTCTGCGATGCGCGACTCGATCTCGCGGAGTGAGCGGACCGGACAAGGAATTTCCTCCGCCTCGATCTGGAAGGGGGTCGACGAGACCCCCGCGAAGTAGCGAGTGGTGCGGTCCCGGGAAAGCTCCTGAATCACGGCGCCGGCTGGTGGGGAAAGGCGCTGATGAACAGGGGCCTTGAACAGGGCGATGTGCAGGCCTTGCTGGCGAAGCTGCTGGAAAGCGGCGGGATCGAACTGGCCCAGCGGTTCAATACGTGTCCGCTCCTCCTGTAGGGTCTTTAATTCTTCGTGAAGGGTGTGGCGGACGCCAATGATCCGAGTGACGTTATCCACGACGCTGTCGACCGCAGTGCCACTGGGATGGACGCCGGGCTGTTCGGGAACGACTTCGAGCACCCGGCTAATGCGGCGAAGTTCGTGCTGAGCGGCCTCGAGCCGTTTGCCGCCAGGAGCCTGGATGTGGGTGATATGAACGAGACCAAGTTCACGCAGGTGGCGGAGAGTTTCACGCCGTGTGCCTTCGAGGCAAAGCAGGAGAACGCGCTTCATCGGGATGATCATGACGCCATCTCCATGTTCGCAGTCTTGCCCTTGGCCAGCTTGGCCCGGGCCACCTCGGCGGTCTGCTGGTCGCCTAGGAACACCCGGATGACGCGGATATTGTTCTTAGTCTCTGGAATTTTGATTTTCTCGAAGAGGTTCACCCGCTGGTTGGTGATGCGCAGCTCCTCGGCGAGCAAGGCGAGCTGCTCGCGCAGGATTCCCAGCTCGATCTTGAATCGGGCAAGATGCTCGATAGCCCGCATGCCGTCATCCACCCAGGTGTGGGTCGCAAAGAGGTCGGGCGTGGTGCGGTTGAATATAACGGCATCCATCGTGGGAATGCTGACGCCGGCGATGTTGCCGGTGCCGCGCCGAATTTCTTTGATTCTGAGGTGGGCGGCGAAGTCGAAGGGTTCGCTGAACAAGGCCACCCAAGACTTGAGTTTATCCATCTCGTGCTGCTCGGCGGCTTCGCGCTCCCGGATCTGGGCTTCGAGGTGGCGGACTTCTAGCTGGAGCTGCTGCTTCTTGAGCTGCAGCGTGGGCAGATAGCGCTTGAAGCGCTTCAGAGCGTCCCGCTGCGCTTTCAGCGCGTGCTTGGTATGTTTGACTTTGGCCATGGCGGCGGAAGTGGGCGTTGGTCTAGTTCACGGAGGCGGCAGTCTTGGGCCAGTAGGTTTCGATAAGCCGGCTGGGCATTCCTGACTCGGCGGGCTCGAAGCAGTCGGCCAGAATGGTCCAGCCAAGGTCGAGAGCGCGCTCGAGGGTGATATTGACGCTCAGGTCCATCATTTCCTTTTCGAACCGGTTGCCGTACTTCAGCAGTTTCTGGTCCCAGGCGCTCATGCGGAAGCCCATGGACTGCTTTTCCAGGGTATCCTTGTAGCCGGCATAGAGCTGAATCATGGTGTCCATGATGGCGCGGTGGTCGCTGCGGGTCTTGCCATTGACCTGCTGCTTGAGTCGGCTGAGGGAGCCGAAGGGCTCGATGCGACCGTTTCGCAGATAGAACTGCCCCTCGGTGATATAGCCGGTGTTGTCGGGGACGGGGTGGGTCACGTCGTCGCCGGGCATGGTGGTCACGGCAAGAATCGTGATGGAGCCGGCGCCCTCGAAGTCCACTGCCTTTTCGTAGCGCGAGGCGAGCTGGCTATAGAGGTCGCCCGGGTAGCCGCGGTTGGAGGGAATCTGCTCCATGGTGATGGCGATTTCCTTCATCGCGTCGGCGAAGTTCGTCATGTCGGTCAGCAGGACCAGGACACGCTTGCCTGCCAGAGCGAACTGCTCGGCCACCGCCAGCGAAATGTCGGGCACCATGAGGCACTCCACCGTGGGGTCGGAGGCGGTGTGGACGAAGAGCACCGAGCGGGTGAGCGCTCCGCTCTCCTCGAGGGTGTCGCGGAAGAACAGGTAGTCGTCGTGCTTGAGGCCCATGCCGCCGAGAATGATCACGTCGACTTCAGCCTGCAGGGCGATGCGGGCGAGCAGCGGGTTGTAGGGTTCGCCGGCGACCGAGAAGATGGGGAGCTTCTGCGACTCGACCAGGGTGTTGAAGATGTCGATCATGGGGATGCCGGTACGCACCATATTCTTGGGAATGATGCGTTTGGCCGGGTTCACCGACGGGCCGCCGATGGGGATTAGGTTCTCGGTGATCGAGGGGCCCCGGTCGCGGGCCTCGCCGCTGCCGTTGAAGACGCGGCCCATGAGCGCCTCGGAAAACGGAATCTGCATGCTGCGGCCGAGAAAGCGGACCTGGGCATCGGTGGCGATGCCTCGGCTGCCGGCGAACACCTGGAGATAAACCTTGCGGCCCTGGAGGCGGATGACCTGGGCGAGTGAGGTGCCTCGGGCCGAGACGACCTCGGCCAGCTCGCGGTTGGCCACGCCCTCGGCCTCGAGGACGATAACGTTGCCGGCGATTTGGTCGATGCGCTGATAAACTTTATGCATGGGTGGAGGCCTCCTGCAGCATCGTGTCGATACGCTGCTCGGTCGATTTAAATTCGGGGGTGTCCATAGCGGTGCGGTTCCAGTCCTTTGTAGCCTGGGTGAGGCGCTGGAAGAAGCTGCGGGCGTCCTCCTTCGCCTTGAACTCCATCGGCTGGCTAAGAATCCGGGCGATCTTGGCAAACACGTACTTCTGGCGCTCGGCCGAGGTCGCGCCGTCCACATCGTGGAAGGCGTCCTGCTGGAGATAGACCGAGTCGAGATACTCGGCCTTGAGGTAGACCACGAAGTCGTTCGCGCTCGTGCCTTCCTCGCCGACGACCTTCATCATCTGCTCGACTTCGCTCCCCTGGCGCAGCATCGCCCGCGCTGCGGCCACCTGCTTGGAATCGACAATGCCGGGGTACTTGCTCCAGCTTTCGAGCGGGTGGATGGCGGGGTAGCGGCGGGCGTCGGAGCGCTCGCGGGAGAGGCCGTGGAAGGCCCCTACCACTTTGAGCGTGCTCTGGGTGACTGGCTCCTCGAAGTTGCCGCCGGCTGGACTCACCGTTCCGCCGATGGTGATGGTGCCTACCGAACCGTCCTTGAGCCGGAAGCGTCCTCCGCGCTCGTAGAAGGCGGCGATCACCGATTCGAGGTAGGCGGGGAAGGCTTCTTCGCCCGGAATCTCTTCGAGGCGACCCGACATCTCGCGCAGCGCCTGTGCCCAGCGCGAAGTGGAGTCGGCGAGGAGCAGGACGTTCAGCCCCATCTGGCGGTAGTACTCGGCGATGGTTACGCCGGTGTAGACCGAAGCCTCGCGGGCGGCTACGGGCATCGAGCTGGTATTGCAGATAATGAGCGTGCGCTCCATGAGGCTGCGCCCGGTGCGCGGGTCGGTCAGCTCGGGGAATTCACGCAGGGTTTCCACCACTTCGCCCGCGCGCTCGCCGCAGGCCGCAATGATCACCACATCCACGTCGGCGTGGCGGCTGGTGACCTGCTGGAGGACGGTTTTGCCCGCGCCGAAGGGGCCGGGAATGCAGTAGGTGCCGCCCAGGGTGATCGGGAAGAAGGTATCGATGATGCGGGCCTTGGTGACCATGGGCTCTTCGGGTCGGAGGCGCTCGTCGTAGGCCTTGATCGGTAGCTTCACCGGCCACGATTGGATCATGGAAACCTCGTGAATCTGGCCCTCTTCTCCTTTGAGCTTGGCTACCGCGTCGCCCGCCCGGCGTTCACCTGCGGGGGCGATCTCTTCGACGGTATAGACACCGTTCAACCTGAAGGGTACGAGGATGCGGTGCTTGAAGATGCCTTCGGGCACGGTGCCGAGGGTGTCCGACGCGCTGACCCGATCGCCGACCTTCGCCTCGGGGGTGAAATCCCAGGAGCGGTCGGCGTCGAGCGGCTTTAGGTAGGTGCCGCGCTGGAGGAAGAAGCCGCACTGCTCGGCAAGCTGGGGAAGCGGATTCTGGAGCCCGTCGTAAACCTGCCCGAGGAGTCCGGGTCCGAGATCCACCGAAAGCAGCTCGCCGGTAAACTCCACCTCGTCGCCGATCTTGAGCCCCTCGGTGTCCTCGAACACCTGCAGCTCGGCGATGCCGTCGCGGATGCGGATGACCTCGGCCTTTAGCTGCTGGTCACTCGAGCGGGCGTAGGCCACCTCGTTCTGTATGACGGGATCGAAAAACTCGACCCGCAACAGGTTGCTGTTTACGCCGACGATGCGGCCTGGCTTCTTGCTCATGCTTTTTCCTCGAATGCTTTGGCTAGAATCGTGTTGATGGCTTCATTCAGAACGGATTTGCCCCGCTCGGCGTCGAAGGAGGCCCAGCGGGTGGCGATCTGGAGCTGGATGCCGTAGGCGAGCACGGCCCCGAAGCCGAAGGGATCTTCATTCGCCAGCTCCTCGAGCCGGGTCCAGCGGACCTGGTCGATGACCTCGGCGCGGGCGAGGGGGGAGGAGCGGGCGAAGGCTTCGACCACGGCGGGATTGACCCGGCAATCCCATCCTTCGTGGCTCCGGAGGTAGGGCTTGCCATCGACTTCCAGACGGCCCGCCCGCACGGCGGCGAGGAGGCTGCGTAGCTGGGTGTCAAAGTTGCGCCAGGCCTGACCGGCCGGAGTGGTGCATTCGTCGAGACGCCCATCCAGCACCCGGTCCAGCTCCACCTCCTCCTCCGCGCTCAGCACGCCTCCGCACTGACGCCGGAAATCCTCTACCCCGAGGAAGGGTGGGGCACCCATCTCGATCATTGGCAGGCTGGAAACTAGGTAGGCGTGCTTCATGCGGCTTAGGCCGATGGTGCTTTCGCCGCGCTGCGGAGGATCTCGGCCAGGCGCGGGCGCACCAGCTCGGCAAGGGATTCGGCAATGGCGGACGTGGTGAAATCGTGAACGACCTTGCCGTTCTCAAGCGACACCTTGAAGCCGCGGATGCCGGCCCGGTCGGTCTGGATGCGGGTGCCGGCGGCGAGGGCGGCCTTAAGTTCGGACTCGAAGAAGTCCCCTAGGGCCTGCGCGTCGGTCTCGGCAAGCTGGATGGCGGACCCGGCGGCCTGCGAACCTGCCATGTAGGCGTCGGCCGCCTTCTTTAGGAGCTCCTTCAGGGTCGAGGCGTCCATGGCGGCGGCGGTTTTCTCGCGGACTAGTCGGCTCAGGAGAGCCTCTACACCCTGCCCGACGTTGAGGATGACGTCGCGTGCGGCCTGTTCGAGGGTACGCGCACCCCGTTCTGCGGAAAGCTTGGCGTCCTCCTCCGCCTTCGCAAGGGCCTGGGCTGCGGTTTGCTCGGCATCCTGGACGATTTTTGCGGCTTTGGTACGGGCCGAGGCAAGAATCTGTTCGGCCTCGTCACGGGCTTTGCTGACCCCCTCGCTGCGGATTTTGTCGATAAGGGCCTGTAGGTCGTCGCTCATGGGCTGGTCCTGGTTGCGCGGATTAGCACTAGGGATGGATCGGGAAAGAAGAGCGTCCACTCATAGGGGTGCGCATCGGTGTTGTCAACACCAAGGAATGGAAGTTTAGTTAAAATTTTAACGACACGCGGGAAATCGCCCGGCTCGATGAAACTTAACCGAAATTCCAAACATTGGAGGCAACCGCCCCGGGGCCATCCAAGGCTTGGAACTTCCTTGGGTTCGGTGGCTTGCGGGGGGCTTGGGCCACGGGGTCAGGTTCCTGGCGGAAAGACTTCGCGCAGGCCGACCCGGAAGGATAGGGGAAACTATCAGGCGATGTTAAGGGGCCGTCATCGGCCCGGCGTCCAGTGCGGGCAGGGGAACCCGGGCGGGGGTCAGCGGGTCGGGCTGGGGAAGTTGCCAGGCGTCCCGGAATACCGACACGGTTACATGGGCGCGTCGTTGGATGGGCTTGCGGATGGAATAGGAGCGCCCGCCGAAGGAATTTACCGTCAGCCGGAACTGGCCGATGTCGGGAGGCGCTTGCACCCGGGCGACATGGAGGCGCTGGGGGAGGGTCTCCCAGCGGCGGGTGTCGGGCTGTTCAAGGAGGCCGATGAGGATGAAGCGGATGAGATCGCCGAGTACCTGGCTGTCGGTTGAATGCTCGGCGGCCGAGGCGATGACCTCCTTGAGCACGATACGCCCTGCGGTTTTGGCCGCTTTGAGGGTGGCTAGGCGCTGCTGGGTGCGGTAGGCGAGGTCGTAGGTGTCGGCCAGTCCATAGCTTCTTCCCAGGTAGCCGCCCTCGGTGGTGTAGAGTTCGGCGTAGACGTTGCCGGCAAGGAAGCCGCCGCCCCGGAGGTAGGTATCCTCGCGGGGGCTGCGGTCGAGCAGGACGAAGCAGACCAGCTCGTGATCGGGGCGGGGCAGGAGGGCTGTCGCGGTCTCGGTTTGGTTGGTCGAGATGGGGGCGGGGGCGATACGGCCCGCCTCGTCGATGAGAAGGTGGGGAGCAAGCTCGTCTGCCTTTCGGTACTGGATGGCGGCGTTGCTAAAGTCGTCGATCATTTCCAGGGAGAACCCGGCGACGTAGCGGGTGAAGGCGTCCTCGGGAAATTCAGCCTCGGCAAAGGGGCCAAATTTTTGAATCATGCGGCGGGCTTCGACCGCCGCGTTGTCCCAGTGGCCGATGGAGAGGTGGTTGAGCGCGGTCATCGCATGGAGGAGGGTGCGCTCGTAGGGCGCTCCGGCGAAGTTCATGACCGAGTCGTTGATGACGAGGCTGGTGGCTCCCTTCGATAGGCTGTAGGTCTCGAACGCCTGGACCATGTCCTGGGCGGCGATGAAGTCGGCCGAGCTAGCCTCGAAGTCGCCGCGGGCCTGGCGGATGGTGCCCCTTTCCATGAGGACAAGGGCGCGGTCCTTGCCCTGCGGGTCCACTTCGGCGAGGTGGGCCTCGGCCTGGTCAAGCTGGCCGTTGTAGAAGTCTCGGCGGGCGGCGTCGAGGGGAACGGTGGCGCACCCGGAAAGAAGGACGACGCCTGCAAGTGCGGCGAGGCTCCGGTGCAGCCCGGCTTGGCTGGCCGGTTGTGCAGGCATGGCTACCAGCCGATGATGGGCTGGCTCATCTGACGGGCCAGCTCCTGCTCGCCGGTCCAGAGCAGCTCTCCGGTGGTCAGGTCGGTCAGTTCGAGCGTCAGCTTGTAGTAGTTGAGCTTCTGCTTGGACACCCGGACCTGGCGGCCCGACTGCTGGCTCATCTCGGTGAGCGAGCCGCTCAGCATGAGCGAGGCCCCGAGCTGGGCGCCGATCTGGCGCTGGGTTTCCACGCTGGCATTGGCGGCCTGGTAGCCCTGCTCGCGGAGCAGGTCTTCGCGGCGGGCTTCGTTTATGAAGCGGACCTTGCCGGTCTGGAAGAGCAGAGTGCGGAGCCTGTCGGTGATGTTATTGGTTTCCATTTAGTCTATGGTTAGGTTCTGCACCACGGCAATCATGAGAATGGGAGTCTCCTCGGAATCGTCGATCAGCTAGCTGGCGGAGATTTCATTTGCGGCCC
>CBFGVE010000064.1:0-9420 GCA_965651915.1 uncultured bacterium | reverse complement strand
CCGCCGCCGGCGCGCGGAGGCCGGAGGCGCAGCGCTCGCGTCGTGCAGCACGGCGCGCTCCGGCTGGGGATCAGAGGCAAAGGGTCGTTGGTCCATACTTGTTCCAGATTGTTTCCACGCAGCCTTCTATTGTACCCCAACCGTCCGCCGGGTTCACCTCAATCCACTCCACCTGTAGCTGATTTCTAAACCAGGTCATCTGGCGCTTGGCAAGCTGGCGGGTACGGACGGCGGTGCGCTCCACCGCCCCGGGCAGGCTCAGCGCGCCATCGAGCAAGGCGAGCGCCTCGGCGTAGCCGATCGCCTGGGCGGCGGTCGGTGAAAATCCCGCCCGCGCGCGAATCGCCCTGGCCTCCTCGACCAGGCCTGCGGCGAACATCGCAGCGGCGCGGGTCTCCAGCGCAGCGTTCTGCGCCGAGCGGGGCATGGCCAGCCCCGCTACCGTCGGCCCCTCTGCCCGGGAATGGCCAGGTTCCGCCACCGGCTGCTGGCCGGCCGTTTCGAGGGCTCGGATGAGCCGACGGGGATTCGCGGGGTCGGCCAGCGCGGCGTAGCGTTCGGGGGAGCAGGCCCGAAGCGCCTCCTGCAGCCCAGCGACCCCCTGGCTGGCCAGCACGGCCTCCCAGCGGGCGCGCTCGGCGGGGTCGGCAGGCGGCGGCGCGTCGAGCCCGTGGATCAGGGCGCGGATGTAGAGTCCGGTTCCCCCGGCGACGATGAGCGGGGTGTCCCCGAGGTCCAGCCCGGCCAGCTCCTCGGCGACCCGCTCCAGGTAGAGCCCCGCGCTGAAGGGCTGGTGGGGCTCGGCCAGGTCGAGGCCCAGGTAGCGGACCTCGGCCCGCTCGGCCCGGCTCGGCTTGGCGGTGCCCAGGTCCATGCCGCGGTAGACCGACATCGAATCGGCGGAAAGCACCGGAAGGTCCCGCGCGCGGGCGAGCGCATGGGCGACCCGCGTCTTGCCCGCCCCGGTGGGGCCCACCAGCACGAAGGCCCGGTGGGCGTGCGCTGGGCTCGGGCTACTCAACGCGGGTCTTCAGCTCCTCCCCCGCATCCTCCTCCCCGGCCACGGGCTGGTGGAGCGGGTGGCGGGACAGCCAGACGGTGGAAACGATGTAGATGCCCACGCCGATGCAGATGGCCGAGTCGGCGATGTTGAACGAGGGCCAGTGGCGGTCGCCGATGTGGAAATCGAGAAAGTCGGTCACCCAGCCGGTCTTGATGCGGTCGATGAGGTTGCCGAGGATCCCGCCCACCAGCAGGCCGAAGGCGAGGCGGTGGTCCCAGGCGTCGGTGAGCAGCGACTTGCGGGACATGACCAGGAACACGAGCATCGCGATCGAAACGACGGTCAGCGCGGTGTTCTGTCCGCCGAACATGCCCCAGGCCGCGCCAGTATTGCGCACGTAGACGAGGTTGAAGAAGCCGTCGATCACCGGGACCGAGTCGCCGTAGGCGAAGCGGGCCCGGATCACGTGCTTGGTGAGCTGGTCCGAGAAAACCACCAGCAGGGCTAGGACCAGGGGGAACATCAATGGCTGCTCAGCGTCGGGCCGAAGGGCCGGAAGCGGGACTTGCCGCGCTCCAGTTCCTGCTGGGCCTTGACCGAGTGGCGGGCGTGGGGAATCGCCTTGAGACGCTCGCGCTCGATGGCCTCGCCGGTCATCTCGCAGATGCCGTAGGTGCCCATGTCGACGCGGCGCAGGGCCTCCTCGATTTCATAGAGGATGTCCTGCTCGCTGCTGACCAGGTTGAGGGCGAATTCGCGGTCGAAGTTGTCGGTGCCCTGGTCGGCCATGTGGTAGCTGTAGCTGGAGAGGTCGCCGGTGGTGTCGCGCTGGGAACGGCTGAGGTTGTCGCCGGCCAGGAAGCTGATCTCATCGACCACGCGGTCGCGCAGGTCGAGCAGCAGCTTGCGGAACTGCTCCAGCTCCTTCTTGTTGAACGGGGTCTTGAACGGTTTGTCCTCGCGGGAGGCGGGGGCCGCCTGGCGGGCGGGCTTGGGCTTCGCCGCAGGGGCGGCCTTGGCCGGGGCTTTGGCCTCGGAAGGCTTTTTAGCAGGGGCTTTTTTGGGCGCGGACTTCTTGGCCGGAACCTTTTTGGCCGGGGCCTTCTTGGCGGGAGATTTCTTGGCCGGAGCCTTCTTGGCGGGCGCCTTTTTGGCCGGGGCCTTCTTCACCGCGGGCTTGGCAGCGGACGCCTTCTTGGCGGGCGCTTTTTTGGCCGGCTTGGCGGCTGGCTTGGCAGGCTTCTTGGATGCAGCTTTCTTCGTGGCCATGTCGGACCCTTTCTCTCGTTTTAAACCAAGGCGAACCACCCCGGAGACCCATGTTGAACAAAAAGGTGCGCGGTTCTAACACACCCCCCCACCCCTGTCAAGGACCGCGGGCCATTCTACATCCGATTCGGGGGAAAACAAGCGGAGTTCCTCCACCCATGAGATGGGGGTGCCGCTGGGTCAGGCGGGGGGGCAAGCCGAGGGCAATGAGGATCTTCCCGTCCGCCGGGGCAAGCCCGGCGGGGCGAGGCTAGGCGAGGGGCGTGAAGCCGACGACCCCGGCGTGGCCGTTGAAATCCCACGCCTGCCCGCCCTCTGCGGCGGCGGGGTCGCGTTCGAGGCTCCCGGCCAGGGTTTCGGCGCAAATGTAGTCCCGGTGGCGTTCGACGGCCCGGCGGAGCGGCTCGTCGCCGTCGTAGCGCACCGCGATCCGCTGGACCACATTGAGGTCGGCCGCCTTGCGCATGGTCTGCACCCGGTTGACGAACTCGCGGGCCAGGCCCTCCTCGATCAGGTCCTGGTCGAGACCCGTCTCCAGGGCCACTACCAGGCTGCCCGAGGAGGCGACCGCGAGCCCCTCCTTGGGAATGCGCTCGATCAGCAGGTCCTCCGCGGTCAGCGACAGCTCCTCGCCGTCGATCTCCAGGGTGTGGACGCCACCCTCGATTAGCGGGACGATGGACGCCGAGTCCAGCCCGGCCAGCGCGGCGGTGATCTTCTTGATTTTCGCGCCGTACTTCGGACCCAGGGTCTTGAAGTTGGGCTTGGCCTTGAACTCGACCAGCGCGGTCTCGTTGTCGTTGAACCAGATCTCCTTGAGGTTCAGCTCCTCGCGCACCAGTTCTTTCAGCTCCCCCACCCGCTCGAGGTGGCGGCTGTTGCGGCTGACCACGTGGATGCCCCTGAGCGGCTGGCGCACCTTGAGGTCGCGGTCGGTGCGGAGCTGGCGGCCCATCGAGACCACCTCCATGATGATGGCCATCTGCGCCTCCAGGTCGAGGTCGCGGGCGGCGGCGGCCCCCAGCGGGAAGTCGCACAGGTGTACCGAGGGTGGCTGGTCCGCCGTGCGCAGGTTGCGGTAGATCGCGTCGCTGACGAAGGGCACGAAGGGCGCGGCGATCTTGTTCAGGCGCAGCAGTACCTCGTACAGGGTCGCGTAGGCCTGGGCCTTGTCGGCGTCGTTGCTGCTCTTCCAGAAGCGGCGGCGGCTGCGCCGGATGTACCAGTTGGTGAGGTCCTCGATGAAGCGCACGAAGGGGCGCACGGCGGACTGCAGGTCGTAGCTGTCCATCGCCGCGACCACCTCGCCGGTGAGCCGCTCCAGGGAGCTGAGGATCCAGCGGTCGATGAGGTTTTCGCTCGGCAGCCCCACGCCCTGCTCGGGGGTCCAGCCGTCGATGTTGGCGTAGGTAACGAAGAAGCTGTAGGCATTCCACCAGGGGATGAGCAGGTGGCGCAGCGCGTGCTTCACGCCCTCCTCGGAGAAGCAGAGGTCCTCGGCCCGGACGACCGGGGAGGAGAGCATGAACAGCCGCAGCGCATCGGCGCCGTAGCGGTTGATCACCTCGTTGGGGTCGGGATAGTTCTTGAGCCGCTTGCTCATCTTGCGGCCGTCCTCGGCCAGCACCAGCCCGTTGACCACCACGTTCTTGAAGGCCGGACGGTCGAAGAGCGCGGTGGAGAGGATCAGCAGGGTGTAGAACCAGCCGCGGGTCTGGTCGAGGCCCTCGGCGATGAAGTCGGCGGGGAAGTGGCTCTCGAAGCGCTCCTTGTTCTCGAAGGGATAGTGGACCTGGGCATAGGGCATCGCGCCCGACTCGAACCAGCAGTCGAGCACCTCGGGGGTGCGGCGGTAGGTCTTGCCGCCGCGCTCGATGACCACCTCGTCCACGATGTGCTTGTGCAGATCGTCCAGCCGCACGCCCGAGAGCTGCTCCAGCTCGTCGATCGATCCCACGCAGATGCAGTCCTGCGGGTCGTCCTCGTTCACCCACACCGGGATGCAGGAGCCCCAGAACCGGTTGCGGCTGATGTTCCAGTCCTTGGCGTCGCGCAGCCAGTTGCCGAAGCGCTTCTCGCCCACATAGTCCGGCACCCAGTGTACCTCGCGGTTATGCTTCACCAGCCGCTCGCGCAGATCCTCGACCCGCAGGTACCACGCGTCGATCGCGCGGTAGATCAGCGGGGTGTCGGTGCGCTCGCAGAAGGGATAGCTGTGGACGAGGGTGGACTGGTGGACCAGCTTGCCCTCGGCCTTGAGCCGGCGGATGATCTCCTTGTCGGCATCCTTGCAGAAGCGCCCGGCGTACTCGGGGATCGTGTCCCGGAAGGCGCACTCGGCGTCGAGGTAGTCCACCAGCTCGATGCCCTCGCGGCGGCACACCTGGTAGTCGTCCTCGCCGTAGGCGGGGGCGAGGTGGACGATGCCGGTGCCGTCCTCGGTGGAGACGAAGTCGCCTTCGAGGATGCGGAAGGCGTTCGCGTGGTCGGCGAAGTAGGGGAAGAGCGGCTCGTAGGTCCAGCCCGCCAGCTCGCTGCCCTTGAAGCGGGCGAGGATGGCGTACTCCTCGGGAGTCTTGTAGTAGGCGGCGAGACGGGCCTCGGCGAGGATGTATACATCGCCGGTGCCGGCGTCCTTCGCGGCGACATAGCCGATATCCGGCCCCACGCACAGCGCGAGGTTGCCGGGGAGGGTCCAGGGGGTCGTCGTCCACGCCAGCGCATAGGTCGGCGCGTTCCAGATCGTGGGGCTGGAGATGCGCAGGCGGAAGGTGATGGCGGGGTCCTGCACGTCCTTGTAGTTGCTGCCCGCCTCGAAGTTGGAGAGCGGGGTGGTCAGCTTCCACGAGTAGGGCATGATGCGGTAGGCGCGGTAGACGCGGCCCTGCTCCCAGAGCTGCTTGAACACCCACCAGATCGTCTCCATGAACGGGAGGTCCATGGTCTTGTAGTCGTTGTCGAAATCGACCCAGCGGCCCATCCGCGACACCGTCTTGCGCCACTCGGCGACATAGGTCTGCACCATGGAGCGGCACTGCTCGTTGAAGACGGCGATGCCGCGCTCGCGGATCGCGGCGGTGCCGGCCAGGCCGAGCGCCTCCTGGGCGAGCGCCTCGATGGGCAGCCCGTGGCAGTCCCAGCCGAAGCGCCGCGCGACGTAGTGCCCGCGCATCGTGTGGTAGCGGGGAACGATGTCCTTGATCGTGCCGGCCAGCAGGTGGCCGTAGTGCGGCAGGCCGGTGGCGAAGGGGGGGCCGTCGTAGAACACGTATTCCGGGGCGTCCTCCCGCTGCGCGAGCGACCGGCGGAAGGTGTCCTCCTCCTCCCACAGGCGGAGGATCTCCTCCTCCATCCCGGGGAAGTCCACTTTGCTGCTTACAGGATTGAACCGCATAGAGATATCCAGATGACGGGGTTGACGCCCAGGCAAGGCCGGCCGGGAAAAACGAAAAGGCGAACCAGTATGGCCAACCGGGCCGCTAAATCAAGCCTGCGGGGCAAAAAAAGGGTTGATATCAGGGCGATTGCGCCTACAGTGTGGGGCAATCCGAGCGCGGGAGTAATTCAGTGGTAGAATGTCAGCTTCCCAAGCTGAACGTCGCCGGTTCGAGTCCGGTCTCCCGCTCCACCTCGCCCCCCCCCAGTTCCAAGCCTTGGATCTTTTTCCCCGCCCATGTTCCAGACCTTGGAACCCCGCCCGCCATCGTGGCGCTAGACGTAGAGGGCGTTGAAGTGCTAATGAAGATAGGATCTCTTCCCAAGGAGCAGTGAACCATGGCCGACATTCGATGGAAGCAGCGGTTTGACAATTTTCAGCGGGCGCTTGCGCAACTGACCGTGGCCGTCCGTCTCGCCGAGCAACGCCCGCTCAGCGATCTTGAGCGGCAGGGCTTGATCCAAGGCTTCGAGTTCACCCACGAACTCGCCTGGAACGTGCTCAAGGACTACCTCGAACTGGAGGGGATACAGGGGCTGGTCGGCTCCCGGAGCACGGTGCGCGAAGCCTTCAAGCGGGGATTGATCGTCGATGGCGAAGCGTGGATGGACATGATCGAAAAGCGCAATCTATCGAGCCACGCCTACGACCTTGGCGTGGCGGAAACCGTGGCGCAAGCCGTGAGCGCGCACTACCATCCACTCTTCCTCGACCTACAAGCGCGATTCGAAAAGGAACGGTGAGCATGACCGACTTCGGCCTGCCAGATAGTACCCTTCTCGCGATCCGCCGGATTCTCGCCGACTTCCCTGCGGTCGAGAAAGCCGTGGTCTACGGCTCCCGCGCCAAGGGCACCTTCAAGCCCGGGTCGGATATTGACCTGACCCTGTTCGGCGACGGGCTGGACCTGACTATACTGGGCAGGATAGCCACCCGCCTGGACGAGTCCCCAATCCCCTACATGGTAGATCTCTCCCTGTTCGACCGCCTCGACAGCGCCCAGCTCCGCGAGCACATCGCCCGCGTGGGAAAGCTGTTCTATGTAAAATCCCCCGCAGCGGACACTCCATGCTAACCGCCATCGCCGCCATTGTTGTTGGACTTGCCTTGCTTGTATGGAGCGCCGACCGCTTCGTTGTGGGGGCCTCGTCGCTCGCCCGCCATTTCGGCGTCCCCCCGCTGCTGGTGGGCATGGTGATCGTGGGTTTCGGCACCTCGGCGCCCGAGCTGTTCGTCTCGGCCAACGCCTCGCTCCAGGGCAACCCGGGCATCGCGCTGGGCAACGCCTATGGCTCGAACATTGCCAACATCGCCCTGATCCTCGGCCTGGTCGCGGTGCTCAGCCCCATACCCTTCCACTCGAACATCCTGCGCAAGGAGCTGCCCATCCTCACCGCCGTGACCGGGCTGGCGGCCTGGCAGCTCGCCGACCACCGCCTGACCCGGGCCGAAGGCATTCTTCTGCTCGCGGTGTTCGGAGGACTGATGTACTGGACCGTCCGCCAGGGCCGCCGCAACCGCAGCGACGCGCTGGAAGGCGCCTTCGCCCAGGCCCTGGCCGAGAAACCCATCCCCACCCGCCGGGCGTGGATCGACCTGGCGGTCGGCCTCGCCGTGCTTGTCGGCAGCTCCCGGATGCTCGTGTGGGGGGCGGTCGAGGTGGCGCAGCGTTTCGGGGTGAGCGACCTGGTGATCGGCCTGACCATCGTGGCGGTGGGCACCTCGCTGCCCGAACTCGCCTCGTCCATCGCTGCCGTACGCAAGCAGGAGCACGACATCGCCCTGGGCAACGTGCTCGGGTCCAACCTGTTCAACACCCTCGCGGTGGTGGGCATCGCCACCAGCATCCACCCGCTCCCGGGGCTCGACCCCAGCGTATTCCAGCGCGACGCCCTGGCCATGGGCCTTGCCACCGTGGCGCTGTTCGTGATCGGCTATGGATTCCGGGGACGGCACGGCCGCATCAACCGCGTGGAGGGGGCGCTGCTCCTGCTGGCCTACGCGGGCTATATGGCCGTGCTGGTCCGGGACTCCCTGCCGGCGGCAGGTTTCTGATAATAGCGCCAACGGGTCGCCAAACGCCCCTCGACTCAATCTTCCGGCTTGGCCTCGGACTTCCAGCCCTCGTACTGGCGGACATCGTTCTCCAACGTAGTCGCCAGCCCGGCGTCGCCGATCTGCGCGGCCAGACGGGCGCCCTGGCGGGCGGTCTGCACGGCGGCATCGAACTCGCCGGAAAGAGCCTGGGCGGCGGCGAGAGCCTGTAGAACCAGCGGAGACTTCCCCCCGGTCGCGCGGTTGGCCCGCTGCGCCCAGACCAATGCTTCGGCGAGGGTTTCCGGCCCCCCTCCCAACTGGAGGATGGCTCGCACCAGGCCCAGCATCGCGTCGGGATCCGAGGGGTCCCAGTCCAGAATTTCGCGGTAGAGGCGGCTGGCCTCGGCAATCCGTCCCTCGGCCATATCCAGCTCGGCCAGGCGGAGAAGCACCGGTTTGCTGTCGGGCCATTTCGCCCGGGCCTCCTCGAGGTGGCGGCGGGCGGTCGCGAGGTCGCCCAGCGCCTGGTGGAGGCGGCTGAGGGTGAGGCGGGCTTCGAGGGCGACGACGGGGTCGACGATTCGCTTCTCCCAGAGAGCGATTTCGTCGGTAATCTGCTGGCGGGCGAGCAGCAGTTCGAGCGAGCGCTGCAGGTTGACGCGGGCCGCGCCCTGGCCCGCCTCGTCGAGGGCGCTTGCCCGGGCGAGCAGGGCGAGGCCGGGCGGGCTGAATCCCGCGCCCACCAGCAGGACGCCGAGGTCGTTGGCGATGCCCGGATGGTCGGGATTGAGTGCAAACGCACGGGCGAGGCCGCGCACCACTTCGGGTGAGTCGGCACCGGCCTGCATCGCTTCGAGCACCGCCGCGTAGGCCTCCAGTCCGGCGGCGACATCGATCGCGGGCGGGGGCTCGGCCCCGGCCCAGGCAAGCAGGCAGCGGATGAAAACCCGCCAACCCTCGGCTGACTCCGGGTCGGCGAGCACCGCCTGGCCGGCGAGGCCGAGCGCCTCCTCCTTTTTTCCCTGCTCCAGCAGGATCTCGGCGAGAGGAGGAAGCGCCCCAAGCTGGGAGGAATCCAGCTCGAGGCCTTTGCGCAGCGCCTGCTCGGCCTCCGGAAGCCGGTCCAGCTCCTTGAGGGCCACGCCGTGGTTCACGTGGGCGGCGGCGGTGGAGGGCCAGCGGCGCAGATAGCGCTCGAAGGTTTGCGCGGCCTCGCGGTGCCGGCCGGCCTGCAGCCTGAGCAGTCCGCTGTTGAACTGGGCGTCGCGGCTATCCGGCTGGAGCTTCAGGACCGTGTCGAAGGACTCGAGCGCCGCATCGATCTCCCCGGCCTCGCCCTGCACCACGCCGAGCATGAGATGCAGGGTCGCGTTGCCCGGAGCCACGCGTACCAGCCGCTGCAGGGACTGCAGGGCATCGTCGAGCCGGCCCATGCGGTAGAGAACATGGGCATGCAGGCGCCGCAACTCCAGCGACTTCGCGTCGGTCTCTATCACCTTCATCAAGGCCTCCAGCACCTCCTCGCCCCGGCCCTCGCCTACGAGCTCGAACGCGCGGTTGGCCAAAACCTGCATGGTCACCTCCTGGGGTCCGGAGGCCGGGAACAGTAGGCGCTGCAGTTCCTCCATCACCTCGGGAGGGATGCTCTCCCTGAATCCCATCTCCTCCTGCGATA
>CBFGVE010000063.1:0-9613 GCA_965651915.1 uncultured bacterium | reverse complement strand
CACGCTCTTTGTAGCGGGCCTCGGGATCAAGTTTTATTGTAACCACGGAAAGCCCCTCGACCGACTGGGAGGTATACTCGTCAATTCCTTCGACTTCTTTGACTTTTTCCTCGATCCGGCTGGTGACCAAATTCTCTACCTCTTCAGGAGATGCGTTTGGATAGACCGTAGATACGATAACCAGATCGAGTTCGATTTCAGGAAAGGTATCGCGGCGAAGGGTCGTTATCAGGATAAGCCCGCCCACCAGGACAAAAAAGGTGAGCATGTTTCCAAACATCGAATGTCGGACAGAAAATTCGGGAAGGCTCATGGTTCACCCCGCACAAGCGAGCCCAGTGCGGCCGCATAGAGGGCCCAACGGCGCTCCATTTCCGCGAGGGCTTGTATCCTGCGCCTTTCGGCTACCTGGACATCTTCCTCATACAGCAGAACGAAGCGGGCCGAGCTTCTTCCCTGCTCCTGTCTACGCAATTCCTCGGCTAGTTTCCGTTTCTGCAACGTGAGGGCGCGCTCCGCGGCTACGATCTGACGGCTGGCTGCAGCCAGATCCCTAGCCGCTGCGCGGCACTCGGCATAGATCAGGCGGCGAAGCTGCTCCTGGTCGGATTCAATGCCCTCCAGGACCAGTTCTGCTTGGCGGAGCGCCGCCTTTTCCGCCGTGTTATGCCAATTCAACAGGAATGCCACCCCAAGTCCCCAGCCGGTTTGGTCCAGTCCATAGGCATCTGACGCATCTTCACCGGAATCACCCGCGTCGGCATGGGCTGTGACCGAAAGCTGGGGCCGAAGCAAATCGCGCTGCCGGGCTATCTCATACATCGCCGACTTCCGGGCCTTCTCCAGGGCCAGCCAATCAGCCCGATGCTGCATCGCCGTAGAAAATGCATCCTTCGGATCCTCGGATTCGGCTTGCCGCGCATTCATATGCGAAAAATCGAGCTTCACCAAGTCCCACCGCTCAACCGGCAGGGCGATGAGGGATAAGACCCGGTCCCGGGCCGATATAGCGGCATTTTTCGAGACAATGCATTCCGCCTCTTTGACCGCCACGCCCGCCTCAGACGCCAGAGCCTCGGCCTCGTCTACCAGCTTATCTCGTGCATAGCCTTGGTTAGCTTCATGTAGCCGACTCAACCGATCAAGCGATTCGCGGTCCAGACGGGCCCATTCGTGGGCGGCGAATGCATCGGCATAGGCCTCGTGGACCTGAAGTGCGTATTGGCTGGCTACATCGTCAAGCAGCAGGCGCGACTGCTCCAGCAGGTCCAGGTGAACCAGGGCATTCAGCCGGGATTGTCGTCCCCAGGCATTGCGCAGCAACGGTTGGGAGACCGATGCCCGCAATTCCCCGGTATGCACATCGGAAACGCCAAAGGGCGTTACTCCATAATCGAAGTGGCTTCGCCTGGCGGAGAGAGAGAGCACCGTTCCTCGTGAGAATTCTCGATCGATCTGGACTAGGCCAACCAGGCTCTCAGCGCCCCCAAAAAAAGGCGAGCCGCCGACCGGAAGCCCGGTATCCTCGTAACCCAGTGACAAGGCGAGGCGGGGGTCTGAGTAGGCTTGGGAAGCAATTAGGCGCTGCCGAGACATTTCGATGGCGATGCGGGCGCGGATCAGCTCCGGGTGGTTTGCGAGGCCATGCTCAATACAATCGGCGATGCCCATCACAAGGCTCTCCGCATGACTCACCGAAGAAATCGAGGCGCATGCCAGCGCGGCGCTAAACAACGAAATAGACAGCCGATTCACAAGTGAACTCCAAAGCGGGTCATAATGGGATCGGAGCAGGGAAAAAGTGAAAAACCTTTCACTTTTCGCAGCATTACCATCATACTGGCCACCTGAAGCAATCCAAATCCCATGGAGATATCAGGCCATGCCCTATATACTCGCACTCGATCAGGGAACCAGTAGCTCGCGGGCCATCCTTTTCGACGAGAATGGAAGCATTTTCGCCACGGCGCAAAAGGAATTTGCCCAGCACTTCCCGCAGCCTGGCTGGGTCGAGCACGACGCCGAGGAAATCTGGGCCACCCAAGAGGCCGTCGCCTCCGAAGTGGTCAACCTTGCTGGGCTACGTCCACGCGACATCGCCGCTATTGGCATAACAAACCAGCGGGAAACAACGGTACTCTGGGATCGCGCTACCGGCTTGCCTGTCGCTCCAGCAATCGTATGGCAGGATCGCCGCACAGCACCCTACATTCAGCGCCTTCGGGATGAAGGATGCGAACCGATGCTCACCGCGACGACCGGTCTTGTTCCCGACGCCTATTTTTCCGCGACAAAGCTGGCGTGGCTGCTTGAGCATGTTCCAGACGCCCGTACGCGAGCCCTGCGCGGCGAGCTCGCTTTCGGAACAATCGACTCCTGGCTGGTCTACAAGCTGACCGGCGGCAAACGCCATATCACCGATGCCAGCAATGCCTCCCGGACCCTTCTCTACAACCTCAGGCAAGGCGACTGGGATGGCAAGCTCCTGGAACTGTTCGACATTCCCTGCGCGGTGCTTCCAGAGATCGTTTCGTCGAGCGGTGTGTATGGCGAGGCCAGCTTCCCGACCGTTCTCCAGGGTATTCCCATTGCCGGCATTGCAGGCGATCAGCAGGCCGCCCTGGTTGGACAGGCCTGTATAGGCCAAGGACACGTTAAAAACACTTATGGAACGGGTTGCTTCATGCTGCTGAACACTGGTGGAGAACCCAGAACATCCCGCAATCGCCTCCTTACTACGGTGGCCTGGAAATTGGGAGAACGGGTCGACTTCGCACTCGAGGGCAGCGTTTTTGTTGGCGGCGCCGTCGTTCAGTGGCTGCGCGATGGGCTCGGGCTCATCAAGAAGGCGGGCGACATCGAAGGACTGGCCCGGAGGGTCTCCACAACCGATGGCGTCTACCTGGTCCCCGCTTTTGCTGGGCTGGGCGCTCCTCATTGGGATCCTCATGCCCGGGGGCTCCTGTGTGGCTTGACCCGGGGGACCACGGCCGCGCATATAGCCCGGGCCGCGCTGGAGAGCATCGCATTGCAAACCGCCGACCTGTTCGATGCGATGGAAGCCGATGCCGGTATCTCCATCCCAGAGCTGCGAGCCGATGGCGGTGCTTCGGCCAACAATCTGCTTATGCAAATTCAGGCCGATCTACTTCAGCGCCCGGTGCTCCGGCCCGTGATAACCGAGACCACCGCGCTTGGAGCCGCCATGCTTGCCGGGCTGTCGGTTGGAATCTGGAAGGATCCATCGGCATTCGAGTCCGTCTGGAAACTCGACCGGGCCTTCGAGCCCTCCATAGGATCGGACGAGGCTGCAGGTCGCCGGGCGCAGTGGCGAAAAGCGGTGGAGCGCTCTCTCAACTGGGAAAGCTGATTAGGGACTCGCTCAGGACACGGGGGCGACCGAAGGAGACAGGAGCGTCTCCATAAGCTGAGGCAGTTCCAGCTCCCTTTGTTCGCCGGTCGCCATATGCTTCAGAAGAAACGTGCCGGCCTCCAGCTCCTGATCGCCCCGGATGACAGCAAACCCGGCCTGGGCTCGGTTTGCCGACCGCATCTGCGCCTTCATGCTCCTGGGGCGGAGATCCATGCCCCCGGCGACGCCTCGCTGGCGCAGCGCCTGCACCAGCTTAAAGTTCTCGAGCAGGACCGTTTCGCCGAGCGATACAAGCCAGACCCTGGGGCGCGGACGATAGTCTTCTGGCTTTATGCCAGATGCAGTGAGGGCATTGACGACCCGTTCGAGGCCCAGGGCAAAGCCTACGCCTTCTACCGTGCTCCCATCCATGTCCATCCGATAGCGTCCGCCACCCGCCAGCGCATCCTGGGCTCCGAGACCCGGATGGGTAATTTCCCATACGGTATGCATGTAGTAGTCGAGGCCACGGACCAGACGCGGATTGACGTCGTAGGAGATTTCGAGGCGGTCGAGAAGCGTGGTCACTTCCTTCAGATAGCGCTCGGATTCTCCGCCCATGAAGCTGCTGAGCGGGGGAAGTTGGTCGACAATCGCCCTGGTAGCGGGATTCTTGGAGTCTAGGATGCGAAGGACGTTCTCGTCGTAGCGGCGGCGATCCTCATCGGGAAGGGTGTCGAGGAAAGGCTCAAGAGCAGACCGAAGGTCGCCCGCCACACGCGAACGGTCCTCGGGAAGTCCCCGAGTGTTGATTTCCAGGCGGCAGCCCTCGAGCCCCCAGGATCGCAGGAGGTGAAGCTGGAGAGCGATGGTTTCGGCATCGACTGCGGCATTGGCTTCGCCGATGACCTCGACCCCGAGCTGGTGGAACTGGCGCTTGCGCCCGGCCTGAGGACGTTCGCAGCGGAACATGGGGCCAATGTAGTAGAATCGGGAATCCGCTGCGGCCGCGCCGAGACCGGCGGCATAGCGCATCACGCTCGCGGTGCCTTCGGGGCGGAGGGATACAGCGCGTCCCCCCCGGTCCTCAAAGGAGTACATTTCTTTCTGTACGACGTCGGTCGTGTCCCCAATGGAGCGGGTGAATACGCCGGTACGCTCCAGAAGGGGGCAGCGGAGTTCGGAGAAACCGTAGAGAGAGAGGACCTCACGGGCTTTCGCCTCAAGGTGCTGCCAGAGGAATACCTCGGGAGGTGCAATGTCGGACATGCCCTGCAGAGGCAGGAAGGAGTCTGAGGCCATCCGGTCTAATCTTCCCCGCTGTCCTCGCCGGTGACCACCTTCTTCATGATCTTGCCAGGCTTGAACTTGACCACTTTGCGTGGGGGGATGGTGACCACTTGGGTCGGGCGGTTGGGATTGCGACCGATACGCTGGCGCCGCTCCTTGACCTCAAACACGCCGAAGTTGCGCAGCTCGACAGTCTTGCCCTGGGCAAGGCTCTCGACTATGCAGTCCAAGGTTTTCTGCACCACGTCGTAGACTTTCTGCTGAATGAGCCCGGTCTCGTCAGCGATGCGCACTACAATATCTCGTTTGGTCATGACAGCCCCCTGCCGCAGGTGAATGATTGGGTTGGCTCTTGCCGCTGGCTTTACTTAAAGCCCCTGAAGATGTTTTGGTGCGATATTAATTCGTAGCCCCATGGGGTCAAGGGTAAAGCGATGCGAATTCACGATTTGGCTCACTTGACGACTTTGTGGATGTAGAGGCAAACAAGGCCCGCCACGGTGCATACCACGCCGGTAATCTTGTTGTAGAGGTAGAAGCTCTCGGTACCTAGCGGGTACTTCTCCAGGAAGTTGGCCGGCGTCCACCAGCCGTCGCGAACATGCCAGATTCCAATCGCCAGCAGAATGATCGCTGCGATCAGGTAGTTTTTGGTGCCTTCGACATCGTATTTTCTCGGCATTGCGACCTCCACGGGGCCATGCAATCGACGCGGGAGGGGTCGAGGTTGCTCCCCCATGCTAGGCAGGATACAGCCGAAGGTCAAGCCTTGGAGAAAGCTGTCTTCACACCTCTACCGACCTGCGCAGCTCCTGCACCTTGGAAAGTATGGCCTCCAGGGCCTCCGCAACCGGAATCTCGGTCGTGACGCCGTCGGCCCGGGTGCGCAGCTCGACCACGCCCTTGGCCAGCGACCGCTCCCCGATGCCGACGCGTATGGGCATGCCCAGTAGGTCGGCATCCTTGAACTTAAAGCCCGGACGCTCGTCGCGATCGTCTAGCAGAACGGCGATGCCCCGGGATTCCAGGTCCGCCGAGAGAGCTTCGGCAAGCCGCATCGTTTCCTCGTGCTTCACGCTGATTGGCAGAATTTCAACCGGGAAAGGGGCAACCGAGATGGGCCAAACAATGCCGTCCTTGTCGTGGCACTGCTCGATGACCGCCTGGAGTGTGCGGGAAACGCCGATGCCATAGCAACCCATGATTGCCGGGCGCTGCTGGCCATCGGCATCGAGGAACTGCGCGCCCAGCTTCTCGCTGTATTTCGTTCCCAACTTAAACACATGCCCCACTTCAACCCCTCGCTTGGCGTGTAGCGCGCCCTGACAGCGGGGGCATCCATCGCCGTTGCGGGCCAGTGTGAGGTCGGCGAACGACGAGACCTTGGCATCCCGGTCCAGGTCAACATGCAGGCGGTGGCGGTCAGCTTCGTTGGCACCCGAAATCGCGTCGGCTGCGCCTCGCAGGCGCTCATCAGCCAGAATTCTAATGGAAAGACCGACCGGACCAGCGAAGCCGACCGGCGCACCCGTCACCCGCTCGATAGTGGCTGGGTCGGCAAGGGCCACTTCGGCTCCTCCGCAGGCCTTCGCCAGCTTGATCTCGTTGACCTCCCGGTCGCCCGGCACCAGGACCGCTATGGGCTCATCGCCGACTAGGTATATCAGGGTCTTGATAAGTCGAGAGGTCGGTACCCCGAGAAAACCGGCGACTTCCTCGACCGTCTTCATACCCGGGGTATCCACCACCTCGCAGGCGGCATCCGCGCCCTGGGGACGGGTGGAATACTCGACGCGGCTTTCCGCCTGCTCAAGATTAGCCGCGTAGCTGCACGAGTCGCAGTCCACAATCCCATCCTCCCCAGCCTCGGTGACAACCATGAACTCGTGCGACATGCTCCCTCCCATGGCGCCGGTATCGGCCTCCACGATCGAAGTTTGAAGGCCGCAGCGCTTAAAAATATTGACGTAGGCCCGATACATGGCCTGGTAGCTGGTGTCGGCACCCGCCGCATCCGCATCGAAGCTGTAGGCGTCCTTCATGATGAACTCCTTCGCCCGCATCAGGCCGAAGCGGGGGCGGATCTCGTCACGGAATTTGGTTTGGATCTGGTAGAAATTGACAGGAAGCTGTCGGTAGGAAGCGATTTCACGGGCGGCAAGATCGGTGATGACCTCCTCGTGGGTTGGCCCAAGGACCAGGTCTCTGGCCTGGCGATCCTTGATCTTGAACATCACTTCGCGGAGCACGTCGTAGCGGCCCGTACGTTCCCAAAGCTCCCGGGGGTGCAGCGCTGGCATGAGCACCTCTTGGGCCCCGGCTGCGTCCATTTCCTCGCGTACGATGGCCTCGACCCGGTGGAGCGCCTTGACCGCCAGCGGAAGGAAAGTGTAGAGTCCAGCCCCTAGGCGGCGAATAAGCCCGGCGCGCAGAAGTAGTTGATGACTGGGAATCTCCGCCTCGTTTGGAACTTCCTTCATCGTGGGTATGAACATTTTCGACCAGCGCATGTACAAATCCTTAGCTTGAGGGGGAGCCCAAAGGCTCTGGTTAACAGAACGGACATTGCCGAGGGAATTCCCTTGCACGCCGGGGCTGGTCCGGGATAGGTAGCAGCCACGACATGTCAGAACGCCCCGGATCAAGGAAGCCACGGATATAAGGCATTTCATGGTACAGATCAAACGCCAATCTTCTCTCTTCCCGTTGTTTGTGGCCGCAGCCCTCTGGCTGAACGGTTCGGTTCCCGCCGTCGGCAGCCAGGAATCCCCGCCCTGGGGACAGCGCACACTTGCCGATATCGACCCGGAAAGCGAACCCGAGCTACCTGACGTCCGTACCGGTACCGAAACCGAGGATCCCGCGAGGCAGGCCCTTCGCCTCCTCGACGGGCCGACCCCCACCCCATCTCCCGACCGCCTTCCCCGCCTCTATCGGCTTGCCGATTTCGTCCCCGGCGGACGCTACGACGAAAGCGAGACGCTTCGGGACCGGCAAGAACAGGCGTCCGTCCGCCGTCTGCTTTCCGAAACCGATATTCTTATGCGGAATAATCGCAAGGAGCTTGCCTTCGCAAACCTCGAAGAAGCCCTCCCTGGCATCGAGGCTCCCTACAATCGCCTCGCCATCCTTGCCCGTCTTGGAACCCTGCTCTTTCGCGACCAGCAGTACGACCGGGCGGTCATCCATATGCGCGAGGCGGTCCAGATCGAACCCGCCGATATTGTCATGGTCAGCAATCTTGCCGCCGGACTGCTCTCCATCGGTGATGTGGACGAGGCGCTGGAGCACCTAACCTCCATCAATCTGCGTACGATACGAAATCCAAGCCTGGCGTTTAGCGTGCTCTTCAACCTGGCCTGCGGCTACAGCTTGAAGAACGATGTCGAGAAATCCCTATCCCACCTGCTCGGCGCCGCCAATGTCGACCCCGCTTCCACCATCGCCTCCCTGGGCGACACCCAGCTCGACAACATTCGCAGCGATCTGCGCTTCAAAAACCTCCAGAGCCAGCTGGAGGCAGCCTTTCGCCCCAACCGCTAGCGTCCGCTCGGTCTTTCGGACTTCGTCTGCGCTTTACGGGTTGATTCCTTTCCCTGCAATGGCCAAGATGCGGTTTCGTCTCAACGCCTAGCCCACCAGGAACCCCCTCATGAAGAAAAAGATTTATCTCTGCGGACCGATCATGGACGAGCACGAAGGCGAGGCCCGCCGCTGGCGGGAGAGCGCCACCGAGCAGCTCCAGCAGCATTTCACTATCCTCGATCCCATGCGCCGAAACTTTAAGGACCGCGAGGTGGATAGCGCCAACGAGATCGTGGATTTCGACCTCCAGGACATACGCGAGGCAGACATCGTGCTGGTGAACTACAGCAAAAACTCGATCGGTACCTCCATGGAGGTCTTCTATGCCGCCAACAATTTGGGCAAGTTCGTCGTGGCTTTCTCCCCCTTCAGCTACCAGGATTGCAGTCCCTGGATGGTCCGTTTCTGCACGAAAATACTTCCCACGCTCGAGGACGCAACCCGCTACATGAAAACCCATTTCATCGACCTCACCTGTTAGGCGGGGCCTTGGTCGAAACCCAGAGTGCGACAAGGCCCGGCACGGTGAACACCTCTTCCATCTGCAAAGCCACCGCCACTGCGCTGTCTATTCTGGCCGCGGCGATACCAGCCAGCCAGTCCAAGGAGTTGCCTCCGATGAATACCCCTCCCTCCCCAGAACGCTTGACCCTCGCGGGAGCCCGCCTCGACCAGGTCAACCACGAGTACGCCGTGATCAATGGCGACGCCCGGATAACCAAGCTCGATCAGCCGAATCTCTCGATATTCAGGACCGAATTCTCGCCAGCCCGGGGCACCTTCCTACTTTTTCCTGGGGGCGGATACGGCATCTTGGCCGTGACCAAGGAGGGTGCCGCAGTGGCTGCGGTACTGAACCGCGCGGGATTCGATGTCGCCATGCTGGAATACAGTATAGCGGTGCCCGATGCCAGGCAGCAGGCCCTCGCCCAGGCGCTGCAGGCCTACCGTCTTCTCCGTTCCCGCAGCGGGGAGCTCGGCTTGGGCGCTGGACAGTTCGGCTTGATGGGATTCTCCGCCGGCGGACATCTTGCTGCACGACTCATGCGCGAGGCGGGAGGGCAGGAAAGTCCCGATCTGGCCGCTTTGATCTATCCCGCCTACCTCGCGGATAGCGAGGGCCTGCTGCCCGAGGTGCAGCCTCCGAAAGGGAGCAGGACCCGCGTATTCGCCCTGGTCGCTGCCAACGACAAACCCGAATGGGTTGCCGGAACCCGGCTCTACGCCCGCGCATGCGAGGCCAACGGACAATCCGCCGAACTACAGATACTACCCGATGGAGGCCATGGCTTTGGTATCGAATCCACCATGCCAGAGACTGCCCGGGTCTGGATCGGCCTGCTCGAGGCCTTTCTCGCCTCCACTCCTTAGTCCGGCCTCGATCTA
>CBFGVE010000062.1:0-9690 GCA_965651915.1 uncultured bacterium | reverse complement strand
GGCTCGCGGCCGCCATCCAGGTAGCGGTCGCCATTGCCTGCCCGGACCTCGGCAATGGGGGCGAACGGCCCGTCCGCTGTGTCGGCGCGGAGGATGCGATAGCGTTCCACCGCCTCCTCGCGCGGCGCGGGCTCCCAGGTGAGTGCAATGGTGCGCACCAGGCCGCTTTCTGCCGACAGTCCCTGAACTACGGCAGGGGGTGGGGCGGTCATTGTCTCCAAGATTGGGCTCGGCGAACTTTCCAGCCCGCTGGGGCCCCGGGCGATTATACGGTAGTAGTAGGTTGAAGCATCGGCGAGCGGAGAAAGCCGCCCTCCTTCGTCCGTGAAGTTTCCGCGGGAGGCGGACACGGTATCGACCTCCACAAATGGACCTTTCGGCGAGGTGGCCCGCTCGATCCGGTAGGAGAGACCGCCCACATCCACGGTTTTCCACCGGAGGGTCGCCTCGCGGAGCCCGAAGTCCGAAATGGTGCAGCCAGCCGGAGCCGGCGGGGGAATCGCCGGGGCGGGTTCCGCGCTACGTGAAGCATACTGGGCGGCACCCTTGCCGCCGGGCCGTGCGATCTTTTTCTGAACGTGCCATTGCTGATAGAGCCCGGCCACGGTGCTGTGGACGACGGCCCTGGCGTGCTGGGGCAGGGTGGTCTTATAACTCTCCGAAGCCAGAGCCTCCCCGGCGCTCCACATGACTTGTCCGCTCGTGCAGTCGATCAGGCGGATGGAAAGGCCAACCACGGGGTAGTTTTTGCCGCGCCGCGCGGTCGTGGCATACTCGTCCACGGTGCCGATAACGACGCCGTCGGCCCCCAGCATCGTGCCCAGCTCGATCGCCCTAGCCTCGGAGATACCGGAGAGGGCGACCTCCGCCTCGTTGAGCACGCTGGAAAGCTGGCTGCGCTCCACCATCTGGTAGCGTCCGGTGCGCAGCAGCTCGGTGACGAAAAGATCGCTGACCGAGGCACCGATCAGCTCGGTCGGGGCGCGGAAGGGCATGATCGCGACCCGGTGGATGCCGGAGGGGACCGGGGCGACGTAGACATTCGCCTTGGTATCGTGCTTGCCGAAGTACTTGCGGGGGCTGTCCTGGGTGGTGCCGCAGGCGGTGAGCAGGCCTGCCAGGAAAAGGCCTACCGCGCTGAAGATCCTCGTGCGTAAATCCGGGTTCTGCAGGATCATGTCGGACACTCCACTGCCGGAGCACACCGCCCCTGACATGGAAGCATTTTGCGCCCGTATCGGCATGGGCGTCAAACGGTAAAATCATAAAAGTGGGCAGAGGAAAACCCGACCCCGATCCGGGCGTAGACACTAGTTGCGGATGCGGAAGGGGCGCGCGAGGAGGGCGAACAGGCGCTTTTCCTTCTCCCAGAAAAAGCGGCCCTGGCCCAGGACCGCTCCGAAGGCGAGCAGCAGGATCTGGTAGAGCAGGATGATGAGGGGGATTTTCACCCACAATGTGGTATCGGGCGAAACGTGGAGCCATGCCAGCACAGGCTTCTTCACGTAGAGGATGGCGAAGCCGGTGAGAGAGAACACGGCGAGGATGATGGCGACCTCGCGCCCGGTCTCGACCTTCCAGCGTTGCTTGAGCCGCTCGATCATACGGCGGGCCGGATGAGCGTGCCCAGCAGGGCGGCGACGGCGAGAAGAATAATAGCGGCTATGCGTAGGTTCCCCGCCTTGTCGGGCATGCCCTTGCGCATCTTTGCCGAGGAAATCCCGGCGAGGCCACCGACCGCGAAGATCAGGAGGAACTTGATGCCCACGAGCATATGGAACTTTTCGGGAAGCGGAGCGGCATCGGTGGCCCCCCGCATGGCGAGTATAAACACCACCAGCCCAGCCAGAAAACCGGCGGCGAGCAGTAGGTTCGCGAGGCGCATGGGGCCCGCCACGGTGGAGGACTGGCAGCGGTCGTCGCGGGTGAGCCCGAACTGCACGGCGGCCAGCGCCCCGAAGGCCCCGGTCATACAGAGAATGTGAATGGCTTTGAGTAGGGTTTCCATAGTGCGGAGAAACTACCTGCTTTCGGGGGATAGTCAAGGGCGGGTTTGGGAGGAGGCCTAGGAGAGCAGCAGTTCGAGATCTTCGCGGGTGAGGTTGCGGATGAGCGACTTGTCTTCGCTGAGGATCGCGTCGGCCAAGTCTTTTTTCTGCCGCTGGAGTTCTAGGACCTTTTCTTCGACCGTGTCGGCCGCGATGAGCCGGTAGGCCATTACCGTCCGGACTTGGCCGATGCGGTGGGCCCGGTCGATCGCCTGGGCTTCAACTGCCGGGTTCCACCAGGGATCGAGCAGGAACACGTAGTCGGCGGCGGTGAGATTGAGTCCTAGCCCGCCCGCCTTCAGGCTGATCAGGAACAGGGGGAGATCAGGAGACTCCTGGAAGCGGTCCACGCAGGCTTGGCGGTCCCGGGTTTGCCCGTCTAGGTATTCATAGCGGATTCCGAGCTTGTCGAGGTGCTGGCGGAGGATGGCGAGGAAGCTGGTGAACTGGGAAAAGACCAGGGCCTTGTGGCCTTCCTCGATCAGTTCCTCCAGCCTGGGAAGCAGGGTGTCGAGCTTGGCGGACTCGGCTTTGGCCAGGGTATCGTCGAGCAGGGCGGGGTGGCAGGCGGCCTGCCGGAGCCGAAGCAGCGCTTCGAGCACCTGGATTTTGTTTCGTCCAAGTCCGCTGCTGTCCACCTTGGCGAGGAGGGATTGGCGGTAGTAGTCGCGGATGCGGTCGTAGTGCTTGCGGTGCTTGGGGGGCAGCTCGCAGTAGAGGGTGTCTTCCTGGCGCTCGGGAAGATCCTTGGCGACCTGGGCTTTGGTTCGGCGGAGGATGAAGGGCCGCAGGGCACGGGCGAGCACGGCGCGCTGTTCGGGATCCGGGTTTTTACCCCAGTTGTCGCCAAAGCGGGACGCCTTGCCCAGCAGGCCGGGATTGAGGAAATCCATCAGAGTCCACAGCTCGCCGAGGTGGTTCTCGACCGGAGTGCCGCTCATCGCAAGGCGGTGGCGGGCCTTGATAAGGCGCGAGGATTTGGAGGTGGCGGCCCCGGCGTTCTTGATCGCCTGGGACTCGTCGAGGATCGCGTAGTCGAAGGGAATGTCCTTGAGCTGGCCGATGTCCTGGCGCAGCGTGCCGTAGGTGGTGAGCAGGACGTCGGTGTAGCTCGCCCACCCCTTGGGCAGGCTGCGATTGTTTCCGGTGTAATTGGCGATGCGAAGCTCGGGCGTGAACTGGGCGGCTTCGCGCAGCCAGTTGAAGATGAGCGAGCGCGGAGCGACCACCAGCGAGGGAGGCAGCTTTCCGGTTTCCCGCTGCTCTCTCCGGCTTTCGAGGAGAGCGAGAACCTGAACGGTTTTACCGAGGCCCATGTCGTCGGCCAGGCAGCCGCCGAGGCCGAATGTCTGCAGGAAGTAGAGCCAGCCTAGTCCTTCCTGCTGGTAGGGCCGGAGGGAGCCCTGGAAGCCCTGGGGTGGAGGGGAGGGGGCCACCGAGGAAAAGTTCTGCAGCTCCTGGCGAGCCTGGGCAAAGGCTTCGTCCACATTTACGGAATCCTGGCTGAGCAGCCAGGCGTCGAGCAGGCCTGCCTGGGCTCGGGTGAAGCGGAGGCGGTCCTTGTCGGGTTCGCCGAGCGAGGCGAGGGCCCCCCATTTCGCCAGCCACTCCGCGGGCAGCATGCCGAAGCTGCCGTCGCTGAGGGTGACCCAGTGCTGTTTCTTGCGGGCGGCATCGAGCAGGGCAGGAAGCGAGGCCTGTACACCGTCGAAATCGCAGCGGGCCTCGAGGTCGAACCAGTCGATGCCGGAGCTAACCGACACAGAGAAGTCAGTCGCCTGGCGGTAGAGGTTTTTTTCGGCCGTAACCTGCCAGCCTTCGGCGATTAGGGTCTGGACGGCTGTGCCGAGGAACTTCTCGGCGAAGATCAAGTCGAAGTCGTCGAAATCGTAGGAGGGGGGCGGCTTCGCCCCAAGCTCGAAAAGGCGGTCGCGAAAGCGCGATTCCGCTTCGCCGTCCCGAAGCCAGACCGTGCCGGTCTGGGGATCGGAGTAGGAGGCGGCGGCGGGGAGGGCGGGTAGTTCGACCTCGCCGTAGAGCATCATCAGGCGGGCGGGAGTGGCCTTGGGATTCTGGCTCCGGGGGCGGGGCTTACCCAGTGCGAGGTGGGGTCTGGGCGCAGGCGCGTTCTTAATGAAGTCGAGGTGGTCGGGAAGCTGGATGCGGGGGAGGTCGGGCCGCGAGAGGATGCGGCCAACGAACAGGGGCAGGTCGGTTTCCGGCACATCGATGGCGGCGTCATCGCCATCCTCGATCTCGCGAGCGCGAAGGGTCTGCAGCCAGCTAAGCGCGCTGGGCGAACACTGGATAGGGACGACCCGCAGGCCGGTGATGATCCAATGATCAAGGATGGCCAGCGCATCGGTGAGCCGGAGCTTCTCGGCGTCGCGGACGAGCCGGGGCGCGAGCCGGTACGTTTGGGTGCCGGGATCCTGTAGCAGCCCAAGAACGAATTCGAGTGGCTTGCCGTCGTCCCATTCAAGGGGGCCATAGGTTTCGTCGTTGCGGGTGCAGAATAGCTTTCCGGTCGCGCACAGCCGGGGAAGCAGCCCGGCCCCCTGGTCGCGGTTGAGGCTCCCCGGGCCGTAGGAAATAGCCCGGGTGTAGATGCCGTGGATAGCGTTGGCCAGGAGAAATTCCTCCTGGGAAATGCCGGGTGGCTGCTCCCGGAGGGTGAACTCCTTCCACTGGCCCCAGTCACCCGCCTTGCGCCGCCGGCGGACGGTGGGTACAACGGACAGTCCCGAGCTGTAGCGGTTCCCGTTGAGATTGATCACGAAGCGGATCTCGTGATCTGCGGTTTCGGCCTGCCCGGGCCGTTCGGGAGTATAGCTGGAGCGCAGATTCAGTCTGGATTCGATGGCGCGCAGCTTGCTTTCCCAGGTGGGCCGGTGCGAGTCGGTCTCCGGATTTCCGTGTGCCTGGTCGATTGCCCGCAGCGCCGCCCAGACATGCTTGCACACCGCATGATCGAAGAAATGGGGGCAACTGCAGAATATACTCCCCTCGTCAGCATAAGGCCCGTCGAATTCGGGGAGTCCAATTTCTACTTCGTAGAGAATGCTTCCCCGTACTCGTGCGTACACGAGGCCTTCATCAAGGTGCGAAACCGTGGGTCGCAGCTCCACCCGGCCTTCCCGGAAATAGGCGTCGCCCCGCTTTCTGAGGGTGGCGGGAAACTCGCTTAGGTAGAAATCGCACAAGGACGCGGTATTCATGCTGGGCGTCGGGGAACAGAAATTGCAGGCGCCGCAGCGGCCCGGCGGGCTTCGAGGGAAGGTGCCGAGCCGGCCGGCCTCTGCGGGAGGAACGGAGAATCATCGCCTAGATCCAGCCCCTGCGCCAGTGAAAAGCGCGAAGAATCCGATTGCGGATGGGTAGGGCATTGGGTATAAACCTAGCCCTTTCTGTGCCGGAGTGGCGAAATTGGCAGACGCGCGGGACTCAAAATCCCGTGGTGGCGACACCGTGTGGGTTCGACCCCCACCTCCGGCACCATTCCACATAGTGCCGCGTCCTGGCACCGCCGCCCCGCCCCGCGATTTGGACGCGCCCCCTAGCGCAAGGATATGCCCCGATGGACCACGCCGACAACGAATACCGCCAGCAGCGCCTGGAGAACATGCAGAAGCTCCGCGATCTGGGCTACGAGCCCTATGGCCGAGCCTTCGCCCGCACCGGGCGGCTTGCCGAGATCCGCGCCGATTTCAGCGAGGGCAAGCCGGTTCGCGTCGCCGGTCGTCTGGTCGCCGTACGCGAGATGGGCAAAAGCGTGTTCGCCCACCTCCAGGACGGCAGCGACAAGATGCAGCTCTACATCCGGCGCGGCGACCTGTCCGACGAGGCCTTCGCCGCCTTCCGCATTCTCGACCTCGGCGATCAGATCGGGGTGGAGGGCGAGCTGTTCACCACCCGCACGGGAGAGTCCTCGATCAAGGTGCTTTCCTGGACCCTGCTCTCCAAGGCGCTGCTTCCCCTGCCCGAGAAATGGCACGGGCTGCAGGATGTCGAGACCCGCTACCGCCAGCGCTATCTCGACCTAATCGCCAATCCCGAGGTGCGCACGCTGTTCAACCGCCGCATCGAATCCATCCGGCTCATCCGCCGCCTGCTGACCGATCGCGGCTACTACGAAGTCGAGACCCCGATGGTGCAGGCCATGGCCGGCGGCGCCGCCGCAAATCCGTTCAAGACCCGCTACGAGGCGCTCAGCACCGACATGTATCTGCGGATCGCGCCCGAGCTGTACCTCAAGCGGCTGCTGGTCGGCGGGTTCGACAAGGTTTTCGAGCTGAACCGGAACTTCCGCAACGAGGGACTGAGCCGGAACCACAATCCCGAGTTTACCATGCTCGAGATCTACGAGGCCTTCGGTGACCTTTCCACGATGAAGGAGATCATCCAGGAGCTGATCACCACGGTTGCCCAGGAGGTGTTCGGCTCGCTCCAGGTCGGCACCGAGGCAGAGCCCATCGATCTGTCCCTTCCCTGGCGCGAGGTTCCCTACCACGAGCTAATCCGTGGAGTAGCGGGCGAGGACTGGTTCGACCTCGACCTCGCCGCCGCCCAGGGGCGCGCCGAATCAATCGGCCTCGATTTCGATCCAGCCTGGGACCTGTGCACCCTCACCCAGGAAGTATTCGAGAAGAAGATCGAGCGCACCCTGATCAACCCCACCTTCGTCACTCGCCTGCCCGCCGAGCTGGTGCCTCTGGCCAAGCCCTGCGATGACGATCCTTCGCTGGTCGATGTGTTCGAGCTGATCATCGGTGGCAAGGAGATCGCCCCGGGCTACAGCGAGCTGAACGATCCTCTCATCCAGCGCCAGCGTTTCGAGGAGCAGGCGGCTGGGGACGCATCGAAGATCGACCGCGATTTTCTCACCGCCCTGGAACACGGAATGCCCCCGGCCGGCGGCATGGGCGTTGGGATCGACCGGCTGATGATGATCCTAAGCGGCTCAGAGGCCATCCGGGACGTGATCCTCTTCCCCCAGCTAAAGCCCCGCGACTAGATGGCCAACGCCCCGTCAGGTTCGCATCTGCCCTTCTCGCTGTTCCTGGCGCTGAAGTATCTGCGTCCCAAGCGCACCTTCTTCTCGGTGGTGACGTTGCTCACCATAACTGGCGTGCTACTCGGCGTGGCCGTGCTGGTCATTGTACTGAGCGTGATGAGTGGCTTCAACGAGCTGTGGCGTGACAAGATCCTGAGCTTCAACGCCCATCTCACGGTGCAGACTTACGGGCCCATCCTCAATCACGAGGAACTGGCCTCCCAGATCGAGCAGGTGCCCGGAGTGGTTGGCGCCGCTCCCTACGTGCAGGGGCTGGCATTCATCCAGCAGGGCGACCGCATTTTCACGCCCATTCTCCGGGGCGTGGACCCGGCGCGCGAACCGCGGGTGAGCAAGGTTCCCGACCATATCGCGCTGGGAGAGTTTTCGCTGGATACCGGCGAGATCATCCTCGGCGCCGATCTTGCCCGGCAGATGGGGGCGCGCGTCGGCGACCGCATCCTGGTCTACTCGCCGATGACCTTCTCGCGCGACGGCGTTCTCCGGCTCCCCGAGGAACTCACCGTTTCCGGCGTTTTCGATCTGGGGATGTGGGATCTCGATGTCGGCTTTGCACTCAGCTCGATGGAAACCGCCGGCTATCTGTTCAACATGGAGGATGGCGCCCAGTCGATCCAGATCATGACTGACTCCCCCATGGCAGTCGCGCTCATCGCCCCGCGGATTCAGGACGCGATTGGCGATGCCTACCATGTGGAGACATGGATGACCCAGAACCGCCAGCTTCTCGGCGTGCTCAGCGTGGAGAAGAACATGATGTTTTTTCTTCTGATCATCATCTCCATCGTGGCGGGCTTCAGCGTATGCAACTCCCTGATCATGGTCGCGGTCCAGAAGACCCGTGACATTGGCTTGCTCAAGGCGGTTGGTTTCAGCAGCCGGAGCGTGATGGGGGTTTTCTTCTGGCAGGGCTGGCTTTCCGGATTGCTGGGCACCGGACTGGGGATTGTCACCGGGCTTGTGTTTCTCCACTACCGAAACGACTTGCTCCGCTTTCTTTCCAGCCGGTTTGGCGTGGAGCTATTCCCCAAGGAGTTCTATCAGCTTGGCGAGATTCCCGCCGCCACCTCGGCCCAAGATCTCGTCACTGTGGCGGTATGCGTCATGGTCGTCTGCACCCTGGCGGGTATCATTCCCGCCTGGCGCGCCTCCCGTCTCGATCCCGTGAGGGCCCTGCGCTATGAGTAGCCCCGTGCATATCGAAGCGTGCGCCGTGGGAAAGGCCTACCGCATGGGCTCCCGCGAAGTGCGTGCCGTACATGAAGTGAGCATTCAGGTTCGCCAGGGAGAGACCCTTTGCATTATGGGGGCGAGCGGCGCGGGCAAGAGCACCTTGCTCAACATGCTGGGCGGACTCGACCGGCCCACGACGGGATCGGTGCTGCACGAGGGTGTGGACATCTACCGAAAGTCTTCAGCGTTCCGCTGCGAGCTGCTGGCCCGCCGGGTTGGCTTCGTCTTTCAGAGCTTTCACTTGCTCCAGGAACTCACGGTCATCGAAAACGTCATGCTGCCGGCTATGGCCCTCAGAGGTTTCCTGCGGAGTTCTTCACAGGTCCGCTCCCGGGCCGAGACGCTGCTGGAACAGGTTGGCCTGGCCGGCCGGATGGGGCACCGCCCCCTGGAGCTGTCGGGCGGGGAGCAGCAGCGGGCCGCGCTGGCCCGCGCGCTGATCAACGAGCCCGGCGCGGTGCTGGCCGATGAACCTACGGGCAATCTGGACAGCGCCACCGGCCAGCAGGTGCTGGAAAGCTTGTTCGCCCTCACCCAGGCGAGGGGCCATACCCTAATCATGGTCACCCATAACGAAGCGATCTCCGGACGCTGCGACCGGACGCTCCACATGCAGGACGGCCGGCTGCTTGGACCAGCCTCTGGCCACAACCCAAGGTGACCCGCCGCAGCGTACTGCTCCAAGCCCTCGATCCCGGAGGGATCGGATCCATTAGCCCTGGGTGCCTGCCACCCGGGGATTCCGCGGGGGAGAGATTGCGTTCAGGGGACTAGCGACTCCATCCCTGGGACCGCGAGGCTCCGCACTCGCATCTTCTTGGATGCCAGCGGGTGCGGAGCCCCGCGTTCCCAGTGCCCTCCCGACGCCCTCGGATTTCCTCTTCCGTCTGTGTGGCCGTATCCCCTGGCAGTTCCAAGAGCTTCACGGTGCCCCTACAAACCCCGCCCTCTCCCATTTGCGTGAATTTGCGTCCATTTGCGGTTTCCCACCCGCCGCCAACTTTGAACCGCTACAGACCGTAAAAGCCCTGGCAGCACAGATGTGTAGAACAGATCGACGAAGCTCGGGACAACGATCAGGACGAAGATTTAGACGAACTCCATATGCACCCCAAATCCCCCGCCGCGCAGCGGCCCCTCCCAAATTGCGGAGCAAGTTGGGACCTTAGTCCTTCTTGCCGCTCGCGCCGATATCGATCATGCGCTTAACGGACTGGTAGGCCTTGACCCGGATTTCCTCGGGCACCTCGATCTGGTACTGCATGAACTTGAGGGCGTCGCGGGTCTCTTCCATCGTGATCTCGTTCATGTGGGGACAGCGGATGCTGCACATGC
>CBFGVE010000061.1:0-9926 GCA_965651915.1 uncultured bacterium | reverse complement strand
CAGTCATCCCCCACTCCGTTGAGCACGTCGTCGCGCCCCGGAAGTAACGGCGCCAACCTGCGGATCAGCGCATTCTCGCCCAGCTCGCCAAGCGTTTTCAAGGCACGACCCCCTGGCCGCGCATCGCCAGCAGCAGAACCAGGTTCACCCCGTTGAACGCGGTGTGCATCCCGGCAGCGACCCAGATGGACGACGTATAGACATAGGCGAGAGTAAAGCCCAGGGCGACGATGAACAGCGGACCGATCGCATCGAAGCTGCCATGAAGCATCACGAACACCGCCGAGACCACCATCACCGCCGGCACCACCCCCAGACGCCGGGCGAGCAGCGGAAGGGCCACGCCGCGAAACGCCAGCTCCTCGGCCAGCGGGCCAATAAAGGCCACCAGCACGCCAAAGTAGACCAGCATCCAGGGAGAGCGAATTTCCCGCAGCACCTCCACCAGCGACTGGGGGGTGATCTCGTGGCCCACCATCCGGGCCAGATACTCGTAGATCACGGCATAAACAACCAGCAGCGGAACGAGGCCGAGATAGAGCCCCATACCCAGGCCAAAATCCTTAAACCCATTTCGCCCCCGCCGCGAGAAAACCTCGCGAAATCTCAGCTTGCGCAGCCTCAACCACCCCAGCACCATCGCCAGCCCACCCCAGTGCAGCACCAGGCTGCTGACCACCATTCCCAGAGCCACCCCCTCGCGCTCCCCGCCATCCCGCGCCGGAGCCAGCAGGACGCTGCCCCCCAGCAGCAACGCCACCGCGAGCAGGGCCAGTCCGAGCATCAGCAGCCCGTCGAGCGGGAGAACGGGCCGGCGCTTGAGCCTGCCGACACCCTCGACCCAGCCTTTCAGGGTAACCCAGGGCCCAAACACCAGCAGGGCATCGACACCGAGACCCACCAGCCCCAGGGCGAGGTACACCACAACCAGAGGAAGCGGCGGCGTATCGGCGGCGGCAACGGCTAGCGTGGGCTGGAAAAATTCGGTCATAAAGCCTGGAAACGTTCCTCGGCCGAGGGAGCGTTCGCGGTCTGCCGCCGCATCATGCTCCGGCCGGCGAGTCGAAGCTTTCGCGGACCACGTAGGTCCGCTTGCCCTGCGACTCGTGGTAGGTGCGGATCTGGATCTCGGCCAGCAGGCCCATGCTGATGAACTGCATGCCCAGGAACACCAGCATGAAAGAACTCATGATCCAGAAAGGCCGCTTGATCAGCTCGGCGGCGAAGCTGGTGCCGAACACCAGGAAGGAGAGATGGGCCGCAACCATGAAGAGAAGCAGCAGCACGCCGGGAATACCGAACATCGCCGCGAACTTGCCGAACATCTGGAGTGGACCCATGCTGTAGCGGAGCAGGAACTTCACCGTGATCAGATCGAGGATCACCCGGAAGGTACGCGAAATTCCGTACTTGGACTGACCGAACTGGCGGGCGCGGTGGTTCACCTCGACCTCGCGCACCCCCCCGCCGACCCAGCTCGCCAGGGCGGGGATGAAGCGGTGCATTTCGCCGTAAAGCTGAACGTTCTGGATGACCTCGCGGCGGTAGGCCTTGAGGGTGCAGCCATAGTCGTGCAGCTCGACTCCGGTGATCTTGCTGATCAGCCCGTTGGCCAGCATCGAAGGCAGGCGGCGGTTGATGAACGCATCCTTGCGGTCCTTGCGCCAGCCACTCACCACATCCACGCCCTCGGACATTTCCGCGAGCAGCTTGGGGATATCGGCCGGATCGTTCTGGAGATCGGCGTCCAAGGTGATCACGATATCGCCCTTGGCGGCGTGGAAGCCCGCGCTCATCGCGGCGGTCTGGCCGAAGTTGCGGCGGAAGCGGATGAGGCGGAAGTGGGGGTACTTCGCCGCCTGAGCCTTCAGCCGGGGCCAGGTATCGTCCTTGCTCCCGTCGTCCACCAGGATCGCCTCGTAGCTCTGGGGCAGCGCCGAAAGCGACGCGTGGAGCGCCTCGCAAAGCAAGGCGACATTCTCCTCCTCGTTATAAACCGGGACGACGATAGACAGATCGGGCATAGGGACATCCTCGCTAGGAACGTAAAGGGAGGATAATGCGCAAGCCGCCCCCAAAAAGCCAACCCTTTTCGCCACCCCACCCCAGACAACTCCTTGTCCCGATCTTTGTCGCCATCTTGCCCTTCGGTGGCTCCTCCGCCCCTACCTGGCCCGTCCCAGAGGACGGGAAGACACTCCCTCGCCGCCACCCGCGCACTTTGACAGCGCAAGTGAAAACTCGTAGAGTTGCTCCTGGCGAGGGCTCCCGTTGGAAGCAGTCGGTTTTGTAATGCCGGTGAGCGTGGAACGGGAGCCCTTCGCCATTTTCAGGGGCACGACCCTCGCGACGGGGAAGAATACACGCCAGCTTCAAGACAACGGCCACCCTGCACCCCACCCCACGGGCGTGGGGATAATTTTTTCGACCCGACTGGGTGCCTTGTTCCCGGAGCCCGGTTGACATCCCGTGAAAGAAAGCGTAGACACCCCCATGAATCCTTACCGGGAAGAGATTCTAGCGGGAGGTTCAGCCCATCCCCCTCCTGAGCGGTTCGGCCCGGCAGTCTCGCTGATTGACTGAAGGCGGCTCTGCGACCGCCAAGGATTCCAGACCCGCGTGGCCTCCACGCGGGTTTCTTTTTGACATAGGCGGTTATGACCGAGTAGGCCCCGTCCGCCTCCCGCAGCTCGACCACCGCCACGCGGTTCGGGGAGGTGCTGAAAAGGGTGAGGCGGTTCCCGTCCTTGTGGACCTCGGAAACACCCCCACGGGCGTGGGGAAGACCGCCTGGCGGGCGTGGTGGCCTTTCCTGAGAAGTTCGACGAGGCCTTGCGCAACGAGGCCTTTGCCAACGCGGCAGTGCGCGCAATCGAGGTGGGCCGGGGCCAAACGGCTATGCAGCGGGTGCTAAAGGATCACGTGAGCGTGCCAGGGGCAATTGTCCACCCGAAGCTAGGACCGGTGACTTTCGATTGGGGGACCGATGCGTATGGCGTCAGGCACATCATCCGCCAGCGGACCACAAAGGACGGGGATTTGACCCCGCAGAAACTGCTCAGCCGAATTCCTGATGTCATCATGAATGGGGCGCTTGTCAACTGGAGGGGGCCATCGGCGGGCCGACGGGTCAATGTCGTAATGGGGAGCGACATAGTTGCCCTGAGCCTGCACCGCGACGGCCAGCGCGAGACCTGGCTGGTGACGGCCTTCGAGAAAAGAAACGAAAAAACGGATCCCGGTGGCAAAGAGAGGGTTAACCCCAGCAGTGCCTACGCGGCTGGCAATCGCAGTATATCAAGCCAGCCGGGTGCGGAATCCGTTGAGACCAATGTACGCCCGCAAGCCCAGGCTGTCAACCCGTCCAAATCAGGCGGGGACCCGGCAAAGGTCAAGCGGCCTATCCTGGCCAATCCTGCCAGCTCATCCCAGGTGCGCAGCCTGGTGGACGAGGTGGACGCGCTGCGCGATGCGGCCGGCCTGCCTCGCAAGCAAACTATGGATCCGTGGAACGCGGCTGCCGATGCCCGGCTCAAAACGGACCCGGACGGGGAGTGGCTGAATCTGCTGGCCGGGAACTATAACTTCAACCGGCCCGAGGATGTGATGGCCGCGCGCAAGCTCGTGGAGCGGCGCGGTTCGGAAGCGCTCGCCAGCGGCGATATTGCTTTGCCTTGATTCCAAATCCGAGGGTGGCAAACTGTTGAACAGGTAGGGAATCACCTCCTGCGTGCTTTGCCTTGATTCCAAATCCGAGGGTGGCAAACTCAGCTTGGAGAAGTGCGTCTCGCATATCTCGCTTTGCCTTGATTCCAAATCCGAGGGTGGCAAACTCTTCCCCGCCGCATCCCTAACCTGGACGAGGCTTTGCCTTGATTCCAAATCCGAGGGTGGCAAACTGCCCCAGACGAACGTCTGGTACCATCTGTAGCTTTGCCTTGATTCCAAATCCGAGGGTGGCAAACTCACGCGGATAGGACCGCTTTCTTCAGCTTTGCTTTGCCTTGATTCCAAATCCGAGGGTGGCAAACTCACCGACATGAAGTGGCACCCCTCCACAAAGCTTTGCCTTGATTCCAAATCCGAGGGTGGCAAACTTAATTAGCTCTGCTTCGTTGTTAATGCTTGGCTTTGCCTTGATTCCAAATCCGAGGGTGGCAAACTATGCCGACCGGATACCTACCGCGTCCGCACGCTTTGCCTTGATTCCAAATCCGAGGGTGGCAAACTCCCGGTCCAGTCGGTGTAGGGCCAGCCGCGCTTTGCCTTGATTCCAAATCCGAGGGTGGCAAACTGCCGCAGTGCGGGCAGGCAAGATGCCGGGTGCTTTGCCTTGATTCCAAATCCGAGGGTGGCAAACTTCGTCTGCTACGTCAAGTTGGCCTATTTCGGCTTTGCCTTGATTCCAAATCCGAGGGTGGCAAACTGGCCGATCCGCCGTTCTCGCGCTCGAACTTGCTTTGCCTTGATTCCAAATCCGAGGGTGGCAAACTAGCGTCCGCATAAGGCCGTTAACGGTAGTGGCTTTGCCTTGATTCCAAATCCGAGGGTGGCAAACTAATCACAGTACAGGTGCGTTCGTAGCCTATGCTTTGCCTTGATTCCAAATCCGAGGGTGGCAAACTGGGGCAGCGTTTCCCATTCCCAAATACTTTGCTTTGCCTTGATTCCAAATCCGAGGGTGGCAAACTGGCCACGACGCACTTGCCTCCGGTCCCGATGCTTTGCCTTGATTCCAAATCCGAGGGTGGCAAACTGTCCCTCGCCTGCGGTGTTGTGAACCTGTGGCTTTGCCTTGATTCCAAATCCGAGGGTGGCAAACTGCCAGCGGCGATCTCCGCCGCCTTCTTGTCGCTTTGCCTTGATTCCAAATCCGAGGGTGGCAAACTGATACGGTGGATGCCGCCGTGATGGCGTAGGCTTTGCCTTGATTCCAAATCCGAGGGTGGCAAACTAAGCGGAGTAAGCGCAAGCGATAGGCATAGGCTTTGCCTTGATTCCAAATCCGAGGGTGGCAAACTAGAATTGCATCGCTGGCGTCGGTAGCATCGGCTTTGCCTTGATTCCAAATCCGAGGGTGGCAAACTGACGTGGTCGAGGAAGTGCCTGAGCACCGTGCTTTGCCTTGATTCCAAATCCGAGGGTGGCAAACTGTTGATGTTCACGATGCTCGCCAGCTTCTTGCTTTGCCTTGATTCCAAATCCGAGGGTGGCAAACTCCACCCTCGGATCACCCTCTTATAGAACGGGTTACCATAGCTGCAACTGGCTCGGCATGGCTTCCGGCTCGCCTTTCCGGGCGGGACTGCCATAGATCACCAGGGACTTTTCCCACTGGGATTGGGTCACGAATATCGCCCGTACCGCTCCTTCAGGCGGGAGATGTTCTTTCAGCCGCTTGAGATGGGTCTGCATCCGGGCGTAAGTGACGGTAGAGCGGGCATATACCGAAAATTGAAGCATCAAATATCCGTCGTCCAAAAGGAAGTCGCGGAACCGCCGGGCACGGGTGCGCTGCGGCTTGGTGACGACCGGCAGGTCAAACGCTACGATCATCCAGCCCATTTTGTAGTCGATGCCGTCCATGGTTTATACAGCCCTGGCTTCCCGGCCATTACGGCCTTGCGGAAACTGCGGACCACGCTTTCTATGCAGGCGGTGATCGAAAGGGAGAGATTGAAGTAGCCCACCTTTTCTAAGGCAAACTCGGCAACCCCTCGCCTAAATTCTGGGCTAAGACCCTCTCGCCCCGCCTCTTCGGGGTGGTTCTGCAGCCACTCGATTACGCGACGGTCGACACAGGGCCGGAATGGCTCCATTAAATCATAGGCCAGCGGGGCGCTACGCTCCCGCACTGCATGGGCAATACCAAAGGTCGGGTCCAAGCCCAAGGCCAGAAGTTTCTGCAATACCGAGGAGAGCAGAACGGCATAGCCATAGTTAAGGAAACTATTCAGCCCGTCCCCACCGGGAATGCGCTTGAACTCCGTTTCGCCGAGGATAGAGCCGAATACCTGCCAGTAGTATCGGGCACAGGTGCTTTCCTTGGCCGGGCTTCGCGTTGACGCAACCCGCTTTAGCCGGGCACACACCGGATGCCCTGGCGCGAGCAGGGCGCAGAGGGCATGCTGATTCTGGCACTTTGCATCAATAGTTTTCTGCCAAAGCGAGGCTCGGCATCTGGCATCCAACGCAAGCTCGGCCTTCGTGAGAAGGGTATCGGTAGAACGGTTCGCGGGAAGCAACAAGCTTACCGGCTTGAATTTTTCGCAGATGATCAGGGGTACGCCGTGCTTTCCCGCTTCAAGAAGCAGGTGGGTGTGCACCTGGGCGCTGAAACTGGTCACAACGATGGAGGCCACATCCTCAAGCGGCAAGCTTTTCACCGAGCCGTTTTCGGCCCGGCAACTCAACTGTCCGTTTTTGCAACTGATGCTGCAATTCGGGGAGTCGATATTGACGATGTGGTAGGAGAAGGCGCTACCTCCCGGTAAACCTCGTTTTCTGCACAGCAAGCCCGTCGCGTAAAAGGGTTTTAAGTCTGACATTTATAAAAATGTCCTTGCCCTTGCTAGGAAGTTTTGCGAGGTCGGCTCGGCAGAAATCTGCGACGATCCCTCTGTTCGCCGCAGCTTTTATCGAACGAACCCGCCACCGCCCTGCATAGCGTCCGCGCGGCACATCAATGATCATGCCATTTCGCAGAACGGGTACCGGTTTCTTCACCTCCTGCTCGCGTGCGATTCGGTCGAGGGTCCTGTGAACGTTGATGAACGGCACGACAACCGGCTGAGGCGTAAGCGTCACCCCATAGTTTTCCGGGACTACCAGCCCTCCCTTGATTCTTGCTAATTTGCCTCCAGGTTTTGCCCCCAACACTTTTTCCGGAGGCATGGCATCCCCTTTCCATTTGGGATTAGGACGGGACTGCGACTTGGGATCCCTGGGAGACTGCTGGCGCAGGCGTACCTTCCCCGATTCATCCGCAGTCACAGGCGACAGTCGCCATGTGTTCAATTCCACCCGAAGACCGCTCTGGCTAGCCGGAATGTGCTGATAAACCCGCCGCTCCGCCAAGGCCGCGCGGGCGGCCTCAAGGACGGGCTCCGGAAGGTCGTCAAGCCTCCATTTCCCATTCTGATCGATGCCAAACATTCCGCTCCCACGCAGCAGGGCTCCCTCCCCAGGATTCAAGGTCCGCTTGCTCATTGCTTCCCAGACAGCACCATCAGCCGGGATGAGCGTTGCCGCCAGCCCTTGGGTGATAGCATCAACCGCATGATGAAGGTGCGTGAGGTTGCGGATCTCCTGCTTCTCGACCCGTTCCCCGTTGCGAATGATCTCAGGACAAATGCTGTCGAGACAGCCCATGAGGTTCCAGCTCCGCCGGACAGCAGCCGTTACCGAACCCGGCAGATGGACAATTTTAGGCTGTCCATGCTCCCTGAACCGGTGCTTTAGCCTCAGCGCGGCCAGCTTGTTCAGATGCGAGGTCGCCGTCAGTTCTCCGGGTAGGAAATCCCGCTCCCGCTTGTTGTAGGTCTCCACTTGAAGCAATGCCTTCCGAGCGCTTCGCCTCCTTTGATCCTCTCCAGACAATCCCTTGGTGGGCAATGCGTCCACCAAAGCCAAATAGCGCTCTTCGGTTAGGATGCATTTCTCGGGACGGCCTGGGACCGGGTTGCTTTGCTGATCGCGGATGAATTGCATGGCAGTTCGATTGCCCTTCCAGTCGTTCACTTCGCGAAAGGTAATCACCAGCGATTCAAGGGAGTCGGTCGGCCGTAGGGACCGGGGCACAACATGTTCGAGGTCCATCCGGCCCTGGACTAAATCCAATGGCCCATACTTTTCTCCAGTATAGGGGCAGGTCCAGTTTAGGTCATCGGCAATGCGAGCCTTTCGAATGAGGCTGCCATTGATTCTGTGTTCCAGCCCCGCCTCCGCTAGTCCTTTGGTAAGTTCCTCCACCACTTTCCGGTGGTGTTTGAGGCGGGTGTTGAGCGCAGTCTCCACCTCCTTAGGGGACATTCCCGAATACTCCTTCAAATCTCGCACTACCTCGCAGACAATCACGCCAATCCGGGAGGGATCACTAGCTGCAAATTCCTCGACTACTGCATCGACTAGGCGGTCAAGCATTAGTAGCCTGTGGCGAACCAAGTGATTATTGGTCAACTCGCTAAGGGAAAGAGAAGCCAAGCGCTCCAAGACCTCCGGCGATTCATAGAGACACCCCCCCCGAGCCCGAGGATCTAGTCCTTGCATCACCTCCTCGAAGGCTCGCTTCATGACGGTCCGCGAGTAGGGCGACCGCCCCTCGGCCTTGGCACCCAACCTAATTGGCTCCTTCAGAAATTCATCCAGCGAAGGCACATGTTTCCGCTTCGCCGTTCCTCTGGTATACAAGGCGTCCAGTTCTTTCCTGTACTTCTCTACAGTCTCCTGGTCGGCATGCGCCTCGACCTCATCAAGCAGCCACCGTAAATCTAGCCGCTTGCCCTTGAAAAGCATGCCGGCTGCTTTGCGGGCGGAGGCATCGGGAAGCATAGGCCATAATTTCTTTAGTTTCTGCGAGGATATCTCTCGCCTAACCGGGTCTAAAACCAGCGCCTTTTCCATCTCCTGGGTCATGAAATAGGAGGCCAGGTTTGCGGGGTCGCAGCCGGAGGCATCGTGTACGGCCTTTGCCAGTTCGGTTTTGGTCAGATAGCCTTTATCCTTCATGGCGTCCAAAACCCGGATACGCTCATCCGAATTCAGTGGGCGCATTGCCCGGCTACCATCGACCACTCGCAAGTTGCCCAACATCATGGCTGCCCGGTACGCATAGTACTCCTGACAATGTTTGCTAGGGCACTTCTCACCCGAAATCCGGCAGGTGGGAATGATGCGGTTATCAAACCGAGGAACAAACTGTCCAAAAAGAAGGCCTTTTTGATACCGATCCGGAAGATCGAGTCCCGGGATCTGTCCCGATTTCCAGTCGTCCAAAAGCAGTTGCTCGAACTCATCATCACATCCCGCAAGGCTGTCACGATGCAACCGCAGTATGTGCCGGACCTCGTTTTCCACAACATTGCGGGGAAACGCAGCACCTACTCCTTTGAAGTATTTGGAAAGTCGAGGAGCCGCTTCTGTTTCCAAATCGACTTCGAGATAGGCGCAGATTGTCTCGGCCATTGTTTTGGTCCCGTACTCAGCCATCAGGCCTCGCGCCAGTTCTTCGCGCTTAGTATCGTCGGGATCAGCAGCATCGCGCGCCCACATGGCATTGCCATCATAACCACGGTTGTGGGCATACCATCGGAGCACGGACCATAATTCCAATGGGGACAACGTGCTTTTTCCTGCTAGGGACTTCGCAGCGAGCAGCCAAGGAAAGGGGTGGGGATTTCCGCCAAGCGATTCCCTAGAAAGGCCAAGTTTAGCCGCAAAGGCCAACTTCAGGCGCTTGATCCGGTTCCGCCGCGCGGCGATATTGCGGCGGGTTCGGCGGTGTGATGCCCGGGCTTTATTCTGGCAGCTCTCCTTCTCGAAAAGAACCACTCCAGCCCCTTTCACTAGCTCCTTCTCCGGTGAATCCCTGTCCAGTACAGCCCACCCTATAGACTGATGGCCAATATCGAGCGATACCGTCAACGAATCCCGCGCCATGATGTACTCCTTTTGGAAAAAACCCTTGCAATGGGAAATCCATACAGGTAATTTGGCGTCGGAATCAAGACAAAGTTAATAACACAGGCCTAGCCTCTGTCCGTAATGCGAGTACACGCTGGCTTAAGAAAGCGTTCACCTTACTTTGGGAAAGAGCCGGGTCGCACCCGGCTCTTTCTTTTTGATCCCAGCGTACTCGACGGTCATCTACATGCTGCAATGGGATGCAGTCACACCCCTCCCTCAGCCAGCGCGAAATTGGAATTTCG
>CBFGVE010000060.1:0-9961 GCA_965651915.1 uncultured bacterium | reverse complement strand
CCTCGGAACAGGGCGTTGCCGATAGCGGGGAGCACGATGGCGACGAGGAGGGCGATGATGGAGATCACCACCAGCAACTCCACCAGCGTGAAGGCCTTGGAACTCTTTTGCTTGCGATTGAGACAGTTCATTGCATTCACTCCTTGCGCACTGCGCGGATGATTCACACCAGCTCCTCATTGCTATCCAACACCTCACACGATGAGAGTACACGCGAAGCGCTTCTTCGTCAATGTGTTGTATTGGCCCGGAGCCCTGTGTAGGGTTTGAGAATCTGCACATTACCCCTCCCAACTGGATTTGGAAAGCGTGAAAACGTCCGATTTCGATTACATTCTGCCCCCCGAGCGCATAGCCCAGCACCCGGCGGACCGCCGCGATGCCTCCCGCATGCTGGTCGTCCACCGGGCCGAGGGCCGCTGGGAGGACCGCGCTTTCGGCGATCTGCCTCTGTTCCTGCGCAAAAACGACCTGCTGGTGGCCAACGATACCCGGGTCATCCCCGTCCGGGTCATGGGCCGCAAGGAGGCGAGCGGGGGCCAGGTGGAGCTGTTTTTCCTCGAAGACCTGAGCGGAGGCCGCTGGGACGTGCTGATGCGGGCCTCCCGGCGACCCAAGCCAGGCAGCCGCATCCTCTTCGCCGGCGGCGAGGCGACGGCGACCCTGCTCCGGGACGGCGAGCTGGGCCGGGCCGAGATCCTGGTCGAGTCCAACCGGCCGGTGCTCGAGCTGCTTGAATCCTGCGGAGAGCCCCCACTTCCTCCCTACATAGCCCGGCGCGAGGGCCTGGACCCCACCGACCGCGAGCGCTACCAGACCGTCTATGCCCGCGAGCCGGGCGCGGTGGCCGCGCCAACCGCCGGCCTCCATTTCACCCCCGGGGTGTTCGCCCAGCTCGACGCCCTGGGCGTGAGGCGGGCCATGGTCACCCTGCACGTGGGGCTGGGCACCTTCCGCCCGGTCTCGGCCGAGGCGGTGGCCGACCACCGAATGGAGGCCGAACGTTTCGTGCTGTCCGAGGCGACGGCGGAGGCGGTTCGGCAGACCCGCACCGTCCAGGGCCGCATCCTCGCGGTGGGCAGCACCTCGGTGCGTACCCTGGAGACCTGCGCCCGGGACGACGGGACGGTGCAGGCACGTTCGGGCCGCTCCGACCTTTTCATCCACCCGCCCTACCGGTTCAAAGCGGTCGACCTCATGCTGACGAATTTCCACCTGCCGAAATCGACGCTCCTGATGATGGTGTGCGCCTTCGCGGGCCGCGAGCTGGCGATGGAGGCCTACCGCCACGCAGTGGAGGCTGAATACCGCTTCTTCAGCTACGGCGACTGCATGCTGATTCTGTAGCTAGATCGCCCGTAAAGGACACCCTTACTCGCTACACTTAAACGCTTACCCTTAATCGACTTAGCATCGGTTCCCAACCGCCTTCCGTTGAAGCGACTCGCCTCCAAGAAAGGCTTTTGATATCCGAAGTGGACGCTTAAGGGTGGCGAGCAAGGATGGGCCCCAACCCTATTCCGGGCGGGGCGAAGCCGAGGGTTCGCTGCCGGACAGGGTTTCGAACAGCCGGCGCTGGCCGTAGGGCTTGCCGGTGGCCTTCTCGACCTCGGCCATCAGGGCCTCCTCGCGCCGCTTGAGCTGGGCGGAAAGCACCCGGAATTCCTCGCGCTGAGCCTGGGCGGAGGCGACAAGGTCGGCATTGAGATTGCGCAGGTGCTCCTGCTCGGCCTGGGCGGCGGCGGCCTGCTCCTCGCGCTGGCGCCGCTCGCGGGTTAGGGCGTCCTGCAATTCGGCGATGCGCCGCTCGCGCGCCTCGCGGTCCTCGCCCGACGACTCGGCCCGCTGAAGGCGCTGCTCAAGCGCGGCCTGCTGCTTGCCCCAGCGCTGTTCCTGATCGGCAAGCTGGCGCGCGAGATCCTCGGCGCGGGTCTCCTGGACAACGCAGTCGTGGCGGGCGCGGGCGAGATCGGCGTCTAGCGCAGTAACGCGGGCCTCCAGCTCGGCCTCTCGGCCCTCGAACTCGCTCTGCTGGGCAAGATGCTCCTGGCGGAACGCGCCGATCTGCTGCTTAACCGCCTCCATCGCGTTCAGGGCGGTTTCGAGCTCGCTCCGCAACTGCTCGATCTCCTGCTGGAGCGCCTCCTCGCGCTTGGCCGCCTGGCGGCGGATGGTGTCGAGCTGGTCCTTGTCGATGAGGTTTTTGGTTCCTGCCTGTGCGGCGGGCCGCTCGGGGCGGGCGACCCCGGTGGACGCCACCGCCAACTGCTCCTTGAGCGAGGCCACCTGCTTGTTGAGCGTCTGCTCTTTGCCAGTGGCGCGCTGCTGGAGGGCGCGGTACTCCTCCTCGCGCAGGGCGAGCTTGCGGTTGGATTCGGAAATCTGCCGTGTGGCGTCGCGCAGCTCGGCCCGCATCTTCTCCATCTGGCTGATAAGCGCCTGCTCGCTGCGGCCCGTGCCCTGGCGCAGGCTCTTGAGATCCTCCTCCTGGCGGTCGAGGCGGCGGCGGGCCTCCTGGACGCAGCGGTTGGCGGCCTCGGCCTTGCGCTCGAGGGCGCTCAGCCGCATCTGGCCGATCCGGGCCTGCTCAAGCAGCGAGGCGACCTCGTCGAGGGCGGGCAAACTCTTATCCGCGCCGCCCGGGCGGTCGGCGAGAAGAGCCATCTGGCGGGGGCTCTTGGCGGCGTCGGTTTCGCGCAGGACCAGGCGCTTCTGCTGTTCAAGCCCGAGCTGGGCGTCCTTGAGCGACGCCACCAGGTTCTGCTTCTCGGCGTAGACCTGCTGGAGCACCTCGGCCTGGCCGTCCATTTCCTCGCGGATGCCGTCGAGTTCGAGCTGGATCTGGTCGAGGTGGGCGGCGGGCGGACGGGTCACCGAGGGACCGGCCGGCGGCGGAGCCCCGGCAGGGCCTGCGGAATCTTCGCTGTCGGGACTGGATGGGGGAGCGTCCATGGTGGCATGCGGCGGCGCTCGCGGCCCGGGGCTACCGGGTGGGCCGGTGGAGAAAAGGAATGGTTGCCCGACTAGGATTCGAACCTAGACAAACAGCTCCAGAGGCTGCTGTGCTACCGTTACACCATCGGGCAGGCAAGCGTCCAAATCTATTGGAATCGGATGCGTTGTCAAGCGCGGCCAAGGCGGGGCTTGCTTTTTCGGGCGGATTGGCGAAACTGCGCGCTGCTCCCCCGCTCCCCGCCGATACCCGCCATGAACGCACGCAAGGACAACGTCGATCTGATCTGCAATATCGCCGAGCTGGCCGGGCTTTTCCAGCGCAGCAGCAGCCTCGACGACTTTCTACAGACCGTGGTCAACACCGTCGCCTGGCACATGAAGGCGGCGGTCTGCTCGATCTACCTGCTCGAAAAACAGTCCGAAACCCTCGTCCTGCGGGCCAACCAGGGACTCAACCCCGAGGTGGTCGGCCGGGTGACGCTCAAACTGGGCGAGGGCATCACCGGCACCGCGCTCAAGGAGATGCGGGCGATCTGCGAGGGCCGGGGCTCCCGCAACCCCCACTTCAAGTACATCCCGGGCAGCCTCGAAGAGCAGTTCGAGGCCTTCCTCGCCGTGCCCATCCTGCGCGGACTGAACCGCATCGGCGTCCTCGTGGTCCAGGACGGACAGCCCAACTATTTCGACGACAACGACGCCAAGGCGCTGCGCGCTATCGCCACCCAGCTCGCCACCACAATCGAGAACGCCGGCCTGCTCATCAGCATCCGGGGCGAGGCGGATACAGACCCATCCACCCAGACGGCGGAACGGCCCCGCGAGAATTTCATCCGGGTGCAGAGCGCCTCCAAGGGCCTCGCCGCCGGCCGCGCGGTCGTCATGGGCAGCCCAGTGAAAGACGCCCTCCTCGGCTTCGAGAAGTCGCGGCGGAGGCTGGGCCGCGAGGACTTCGACCAGGCCCTCGCCGAAACCGAACGGCAGATCGAAGATCTCCAGACCCGGCTCGGCGACGCCCACGAGGATATCGCCACGCTTATCTTCAGCGCCCACCTGCTCATGCTCAAGGACACCTCGTTCTCCGGGGAAATGCAGCGGCTGATCGACGAGGAGACACTGAGCGCCGAGAAGGCGGTGATTCAGGTGGTCGACCGCTATACCCGTCTGTTCGAGGCGAGCCGGAACGAGCGCCTCCGCGAAAAGGTTCAGGACGTGAAGGACCTCGGCCACCGCCTGCTCCACAACCTGCTCGTCCGCGACAGCGCCACCCACGACTACGACGGGCAGATCCTGGTCGCCGAGGAACTGCTGCCCTCCGACATCGTGAAGTTCTCCGCCCAGCGCGTGGAAGGCATCGTGCTGAGTAGCGGAGGCATCACCTCCCACGTATCCATCCTCGCCCAGTCCCTCTCGCTGCCCATGGTGCTCTGCCGCGACGGCAGCGGCGCCTTAATCAAGGAAGGCACCTCGCTGCTGGTGGACGCCAACCAGGGCACGCTCTTCGTCGATCCCGACCAGCAGGTGCTCGACACGTACCGCCCCCTGCTCGAGGCCCAGGCCCGCGAGACCGACTTTGCCGGCCTCGCCCCCGAAACCCACACCCGCGACGGCGTTCGGGTCCACCTGCTGGCCAACATCAACCTGCTCAGCGACCTGGTCATCGCCGAGAATGTCCTGGCCGAAGGCGTCGGCCTCTACCGCAGCGAGTTCCCCTTTATCATCCGCAACGACTTCCCCTCCGAGGAGGAGCAGTTCCGCATCTACCGCCGGGTGCTCGAGGCCACGGCCGGCCGCGAAGCCGTCTTCCGCACCCTCGACATCGGCGGCGACAAGATGCTTTCCTACTTCCCCAGCGTGAACAAGGACAACCCTTTTCTAGGCCTGCGGGCCATCCGCTTCACTCTGCGCCACCGCGACATCTTCGGCCAGCAGCTCCGCGCCATGCTGCGGGCCGGCGCGGGCGCCGAGCTGCGCATCATGTTCCCGCTCATCTCCTCGGTCGACGACTTCGTGCAGGCCCGGGCGGTGGTCCTCGAATGCATCGCCGAGCTGTGCGCCGAGGGCATCGCCTGCAACGACTCCCCCCGCCTCGGCGTCATGGTCGAGATGCCCTCCATCGTCGAGGTGATAGACGAGATCTGCCGCGAGGCCGACTTCCTCTGCATCGGCACCAACGACCTCGTCCAGTACATGCTCGCGGTCGACCGCACCAACGAGGAGGTCTCCCACATGTACCTCCAGCACCACCCCGCCGTGCTCCGGGTGCTCAAGCGCATCGCCGACGCCGCCCGGCGGAACGGCACCCCGCTCTCCATCTGCGGCGAACTCGCCGCCGACGGCAGCCTGCTCCCCTTCCTGCTCGGTATCGGCCTGCGCCATTTCAGCGTCAACCCCCGCCACATCCCCTTCCTCCAGACCGCGCTCGCCGGGATGGATACCGCCGAGTCCGAGGCCCGGGCGAAGACCCTGCTCGGCCTTGGCCGCATCGACCAGATCGAAGACCTTCTCCGCCAGCCAGCATAACCCACGACCCAGGAACCCCCAGACCATGTCCGTCCGAACCCGCTTCGCCCCCAGCCCCACCGGCCACGTCCACATCGGCAACATCCGCGCCGCGATCTTCAACTGGCTTTTCGCCCGCCACAGCGGCGGTGCTTTCCTCCTGAGGGTCGAGGACACCGACCGCGAGCGCTCCACCCAGGCCGCCATCGACACCCTCCTCGGCGCCATGCGCTGGCTGGGGCTCGAAGCCGACGAGGAACCCGTCTACCAGTCGTCCCGCCGCGACGCCCACCTCGCCGTCGCCGAGGACCTCCTCGCCCGCGGCCTCGCCTACCGCTCCGACAAGGGCGGAACCGGCCGCGGCGAAGCCGTCGTCTTCCGCATGCCCGGCAGCGACATGGCCTTCCGCGACGAGGTCAAGGGCGAGCTGCGCAAGGCCGCCGCCGACATGAACGACCTCGTCATCGTCCGCTCCGACGGCAACCCCGTCTTCCATCTCGCCAACGTCGTCGACGACATCCACATGGGCATCACCCACGTCATCCGCGGCGACGACCACGTCGAGAACACCTACCGCCACATCGCCCTCTACCAGGCGATCGGCGCCCCGGTGCCCAAGTTCGCCCACCTGCCCATGATCGTCAACGAGCACGGCAAGCCCTACTCCAAGCGCGACGGCGCCGCCTACGTCGGCGACTTCCAGGAGCGCGGCTACCTCCCCGGCGCCCTCTTCAACTACCTCGCCCTCCTCGGCTGGTCCCCCGGCGACGACCGCGAGGTAATGGCCCTCGACGAGATGACCGCCGCCTTCTCTTTCGACCGCGTCGCCTCCTCCCCCGCCCGCTTCGACCTCCAAAAGCTCGCCTGGATGAACGGCGTCTACATGCGCGCCCTTCCCCGTCCCGAGCTGGTCGCCACCTGCGGCGGCATCCTCCGCGAACGCGGACTCTGGAACGGCGACGAGGCCTACCTGGAGAAAGTCATCGCCCTCCTCGGCGACCGGATCCAGTTCTTCGGCGACGTCGCCGACCAGGCGGGCTACTTCTTCACCGATGACTACGCCTACGACGATAAGGCGGTCCGCAAGCGGCTCGATAAGGAAGGAGCCCGCGAGGGCCTTGCCGCGCTCCGCGACCGCTTCGCCGGCGTCGCCGAGTTCACCCCGTCCGCGCTTGAAGAGGCGCTGCGCCTGCAGGCCGAGGCCCTCGGCGTCGGCGCGGGCAACCTCATCCACCCCATCCGTGTCGCCGTCTCCGGCGGCATGGCCGGCCCTAGCCTCTTCGAGATGCTCGAACTGCTTGGACGCGACCGGGTCCTGGCCCGCATCGACCGCACCCTGTCCACCGTCATCCCCGCCTGACCGCCCGCACACGGAATCGGCATCGGGAACCGCGCGCCACCCACAGGGAACCCACCCGGTTCCGGACCTTGGACACGTTTCCCATCCACAAGTCCGAACCTTGGAATCCGCCGGAAACGTAGAGGACACCCAAACCAACACAAAAATACATTAACACCTGTAACAGAACGAGTTAAGACAATTATCCCGATGCTAAACATCGATATGTTGTTGCCATTAAGCTGTTTACACCAAAAAACACCCCCAAAAAGACGCTTACAGCCTCTTTTTGGGGGTGTTTTCACAGAGTAAGCGCCCTGACCCAAGGGGCTCCACCGCCGCAGAATTAGGTCAGGACAAGCGAGCTAGGACGGCGTTTCACCGCGTGAGGCGAAGTACTCCCTGAGGAAAACCAGGTCGAGATCGTCCTTGCTGCGGTGGGTGCCGCTCTTCATCCGCCAAAGCAGGCGGGGAGACGCAAAGGGGATCTTCACCCCGTCTACTTCTCGGACAACCACATCGTCGTGTGCCGCGTGAAAGTCGATACCGCCCGCGGAAGTCATCAAATCCACGATAATATCGTCGGCAATTCGAATCGCGGCATACTGGGCCAGTTCCCCGGGTTTCAGCTCGTTCACTGCTTGGTCCGGAAGCGTCTTCAGGGCCAAGAAAACCCTCTGCTCATTCTCCGCCGAGTCCTCGACCAGTAGATCGATATCGCCCGTGAAGCGCGGATAGCCGGCGTGGATCAGGGCGAAGCCCCCTATGACTATATAGGAGGCCCCAAGCCGATTCAGCTCGCGGCACAGCGCTACCAGATCATCTTTGCTGGGCGGGCGTGCTTCTAGGGGCGGGTCGTCATGCGGTCCTGCCATTCGTTGGCCTCCTGGTGGGTTTTAAACCTGTACACCCCCTTGGGTATGCCCCGGCAACCCAGGGAGGCCAGCAGGCCCGCCCCCGCATCCTGAAGCCCCATCCCGTAGGCAAACCCATCGGCAAGCCGCCGGCGTCCCACGGTTTTCTTGATGGGGTCCTGCAGGTTCAGCGCGCTGTAACCCGGATTTTGCACGTCGTGCTTCATTGGTGGCATACTACGCCCAGGGCCCGGGCCAGTTCAAGCCGTGTTCGCGGACCGCCTGCCTGAAGGAACCCAAAATTGCCCCCTCCGCCCGAGTGCGCTATTGATTCGGCTGGCCGCTTGGCTTATGAATGGCAGCCCACTTCCGATTCAACCTAGCAAGGGCTATTTCCGATGAGCAAAATCCAGCGCGCGCTTCTCAGCGTCTCCGACAAGTCCGGCATTCTCGACTTCGCCCGGGGCCTCCACCAGGCCGGGGTCGAGCTACTCTCCACCGGCGGCACCGCCAAGGCGATCCGCGACGCCGGCCTCCCGGTCAAGGACATCTCCGAATTCACCGGATTCCCCGAAATGCTCGATGGACGGGTCAAAACCCTCCACCCCAAGGTCCACGCCGGCCTGCTCTACCTGCGCGGCAACCCCGAGCACGAGGCGACCATGAAGGAGCACGGGCTGGCCGGCATCGACCTGGTTTGCGTGAACCTCTATCCCTTCGAGCAAACCGTGGCCAAGCCGGGCGTCACCTTCGAGGACGCCATCGAGAACATCGACATCGGCGGCCCCACCATGATCCGCTCCGCCGCCAAGAACATGAAGTTCGTCACCGTGGTGACCGATCCCGCCGACTACTCCCGGGTGCTTGAATCCATGAAGGCCAACGGCGGCGACACCACCGAGGCGCTCCGTCTCGAACTCGGCCAGAAGGTCTTCGCCCGCGTCGCCGCCTACAACGCCGCGATCGCGGCCTACCTCGCCGGCCAGGTCAAGTGCGCCGCCAAGCCCTTCGTGCTGGCCTACGGTGGCGGCGAAACCCTCCGCTACGGCGAGAATCCGCACCAGACTGCGGTGCTCTACCGCGACGCCGTCTGCAACGAGGCCGCGATCGCCGATACCGAGCAGCTCCACGGCAAGGAGATGTCCTACAACAACTACGTCGACGGCGACGCCGCGCTGGAGGCAGTCAAGGAACTGGCCGGGCGTCCCGCCGTGGCCATCATCAAGCACACCAACCCCTGCGGCTACGCCACCGGCGACACCCTTGCCGAGGCGCTCGAGGCCGCATGGGCGGGCGATCCGGTCTCCGCCTTCGGCAGCGTCATCGCCGCCACCGTGACGGTCGACCTCGCCGCCGCCGAGGCCCTCAAGGGCCGCTTCGTCGAGGCGCTCATCGCCCCCGACTTCACCCCCGACGCCGTCGAATACCTCACCCGCAAGAGCAAGGACATCCGCCTGCTCAGGCTGCGCAAGCCCATGGCCGCGCCCGCGCCCGGGCTGCACCTGCGGCAGGTCAACGGAGGCCTACTCGTGCAGGACCGCGACATCAAGCTATCCGACACCTGGTCCACCCCCACCTCCGCCATCTTCCCCGAGGAGATGCAGGAGCTGGCGGTATTCGGGGTGAAAGCCTGCAAGCACGTGAAGTCCAACGCGATCGTGCTGGTGCGGGCCTACAAGCCCGGCAGCTACTGCATTCTCGGAATGGGCGCGGGCCAGCCCAACCGCGTCGACTCGGTGCGCAAGCTCGCCCTCACCAAGGCCCGCGAGAACATCGAGCTGCTGTATCAGAACGGCAACTATGGAAAGTCGCCCGCCGAGTTTGAGAACGAGATCCTCGCCCAATGCGTGCTGATCTCCGACGCCTTCTTCCCGTTCCCGGACAACATTCACAACGCCGCGCAGGGTGGGATCCGCTACATCGTCCAGCCGGGCGGCTCCAAGCGCGACGAAGAAGTCATCGCCGCCTGCGACCAGTACGGCATCGCGATGGTCTGCACCGGCGTCCGCCACTTCCGCCACTAAAACCGAAGCCCCACGAACCTCCAGAAGGTTTTGCGACAAAAAAGGGGTCAGCCCGTGATTTGTCGCATTTTGTCCTTCAGCCTCCTCCGAACCTCATCCGTGGCCTGTTCAAAATTGGCCAGCGCCCTATATGCGCTGGTCCGGTGGCCCATTCCAACACGCCCCGCAATCCATACGATACTTGCGGGGCTACTTTTTCTAAGCATCCAGACGAGGGCCTGCTTCTCGGGCCGGTGATGCTTCATGCGTTGAAGGTCCTCGACCCTGAGACCCAGCAGCTGGCACCCCGC
>CBFGVE010000059.1:0-10193 GCA_965651915.1 uncultured bacterium | reverse complement strand
CTGCTTCTATAAGGCGCGCCCGCCAGGTGTCGGCCATGATGTCCACGCCCACTGCCATGATCATTTCACCGGTATAGGGGTTGAGCACCGGTGCCAAGGCGCTCACAAACTCTCCGTACTCGTCGGAAACCGGACCATCGAATTGGACCTGTTTGCTTTTGAATACTTCCCATGTGGGGCCAGGCTGCTCGTAGCGGGTTCCGGGCGGAGAGGCTTGTGGGTCGTCGCTGGCATAGCTCTCTGGGCCGAAGTAGAGATCCCCGTCGCGCTCCGCCAAGGTATATATCCCCCGCACTCCTATTCTTAGGGCGTGAGCGGTAAACTGCTCTTCAATTACCTTGTAGGCCGGGCTAAGGCTATCCTTTTTGGTAAAGGTTAGCGTGCTGGCCAGCATGGGGTCGATGGCTTCGGCCAGCTCAAGCGCGTCCCGCTTCATGCGGGTTTCAACATTCTTCGCCGTGTGCTTGATTCGCCATGCCGTTGCGAAAAGGCCAACCCCAAGGACAAGGAGAATCCACAGGCCGAAGAGGAGCCGGGTCCGCAGACCCCGGCGGGCCGGCCCCTCGGGCTTGTCGGGAATGTGGGGGATGGCTGGTATGGTCGGTTACTCCGTTAAATGCATGGGCGGAGGCGCAAAGACACTGTAGCCGACCCGCAGGAGCTGATCAATCCCGATTGGTTGACAAGATCACCCCGGCGGACGCATAGCATCCGATGTTGCCCAGTCTGCCCCGGACTCGGAAGGCAGCCAGTTTTACAATTCCCAATTTATTGCAGGAAACCGTAAAACTTTGGCTCAAGGGGTCGAGGTGAACGGTCACGTCGAGGAATCCAAGCCGAAGCCCGGTTGTCGGGTACTGCGCCTTGTAGAATGCCTCTTTCGCGCAGAAAAGCCAGGTGGAGGCTAGGTCCAATCCGGCGGGATCTAGCCCCTCCAGTATCACCAGTTCTTCCTGGGTGAACAGCCGGCGCCAGAGGGGGCGGCTTATACGCCCAAGACGTTCGAGGTCGAGTCCGATGCCGCCGATCCCTTCGCTTCGGGCGGCGACGGCCGCACAGCAATCGGCGGTGTGGGAAATGCTGCCGGTGAATCCTGGGGGCCATTGCGGCGCCCCGGCCTCGTCCATGGGCAGGCTTGCCACATCGGCCCCTGCCTGTTGTAGGGCGAGGCGGGCATAGTGGCGTCCTGCAAAAAATTCCGCCTTGCGCCGATCTCCCGCCCGGCCGATCTGGCGGCGCTCGATAGTGCAGGAGGAGAGGGGGCAGCCATCGATGGGCCCAGCAGCGCAGGTAACCCAGGTAGGGAAAAGATTCTCGACCATTGCCGAAAGCTGTGTGCTATCGCTCATCGACTGATCCCGCCGCGTCGATAGGCAAGTGGCGGATATAAAATTTGGCTGCAGATGGCCATTGTGGTGCTGAAAAAGTATCGGTATGGATACGTGCGGCAGGGGCGCGACTGGATGCTGGAGCATTAGGTTTTAATATTGTAGCCAAGATGGAAGAGGCGCCAGCAGGTGGTGAAGAGCACAAGGGCGATGACGATGACCGAGGCGAAGGAGAGCAGGGGATTGACGTCGCTGATCTCGAGGAAGCCGTAGCGAAGCCCGTTGATGAAGTAGAGAATGGGATTGGCCATCGCGACTTCGCGCCAGAAGGGGGGCAGCATGTCCACCGAGAAAAATACGCCGCCGAGATAAGTAAGGGGGGTGAGGATGTAGTTCTGGAAGAGCGATAGGCGGTCGAAGTTCTCGGCCCACAGAGCAGCGAGAAAGCCCGCGCAGGAGAATACCACCGCGACTTTTCCAATGAAGAACAGCACGAGCAGCGGATGGGCGATACCGATACCGGTCAGGGTGGTGGCCACAGCCATGATCAGCGCGCCTACCAGCATGCCGCGCAGCACCCCGCCGAGGATGATCGCGAGCACGATCTCCAGTGAGGAGAGGGATGATACCAGAAGCTCCTGTATATTCCCCTGGAAGCGCGCGATGTAGAGCGAGCTGGAGGTGTTCGCGTAGGCGCTGCTGATCACCCCCATCATCACCAGTCCGGGAATGAGAAAATGCATATAGGACACCTCGCCGACTTGCTCGATGCGCGATCCTAGCGAGTAGCCGAAAATCAGAATGTATAGTGTGGCGGTAACCAGTGGGGGAATCAGGGTCTGGTTGAACAGCCGCAGAAAGCGATGGCATTCGCGTCCCAGCAGGGTGGAAAATCCAATCTGGTTCCAGCGCTCATTCATGGGGGCGGCTCCGAGTGAGCTGGAGGAAGACGCGCTCAAGGCGGTTTTCAACCGGACGAATATGGGCGATTGATATGCCGGCGTCGCGCAAGGCGGCGAGAACATCCTCCAGGCTGTGACGGGTGCGATCATAGGTAAGGCCTAGGTCACAAGGATCGCTGCCCCGCTGGGGCTTGAACGCGCCCAGCGCCTGCACGAGCTCGTCACTGGCTGGCTCGGTGGCGGTGATCAGGATCGACTCATCCACCAGCTTGTTGAGGAGGCTGCGGGTAGTCTCGTTGGCGATGATGCGTCCATGCTGAATAATGCCGATCCGATCGCAGAGGGATTCGGCTTCCTCCAGATAGTGGGTGGTGAGGATGATGGTGGTGCCTTCGCGGTTGAGTCGGCGCATCAGCTTCCAGGTCGATTTGCGGAGATCGACATCCACGCCGGCAGTGGGTTCGTCGAGTATGAGGAGGCGAGGGCGGTGCATCAGCGCCCGGGCAATCATAAGCCGGCGTTTCATTCCTCCGGACAGCATGCGGGCGGGCGCATCGGCCTTGTCGGCGAGTTCGAATTCCTCCATCAGCTCATCGGCCCGGGCCGATCGGTCCGCCTTGGACATGCCGAAATAGCCGCCCTGAAACATGAGAATCTTTCTAACCTTGGCAAAAATATCGAAGTTGAACTCCTGGGGAACCAGGCCCACGAGCCGGCGGCAGGCGCGGTATTCCCTCACCAGGTCGTGGCCGAAAAGGAAGGCCTCGCCCGAGGTCTTGTTGCAGAGACCGGCGAGAATATTGATGGTCGTGGTCTTGCCAGCGCCGTTGGGGCCGAGCAGGCCGAAAAACTCGCCGGACCTTACCTCCAGCTCGATATGGTCGAGCGCCAATACACCCTTGTACTGCTTATGCAGCTTCTCAAGACGAATGGCGGGGGTGCTTGATGTCATCCCCATCAGCATAGCGTCTGCGCCTGCGGTGCCAATTCGATTCTGTGGTTGGCGCTGAATATTAAAGCATTGGGAGGTAGTCGCGTAGAGTTCTAGGCAAGGGAACCCGAGGTTCTGACCGGGCATTCTGTACTGAAGCCTTATGCCTTCATTGATCCCGCCAAGTTCTTCAGGGGACTACCTTTTCGCAATGAAATGGGCGCTGTGGCCGAAGAAGACTTCCGCCGCTTCCATCACCGATTCGGAGAGGGTGGGGTGGGGATGGATGGTTAGGGCGAGATCCTCCACCGTGGCGCCCATCTCGATGGCGAGCGCGCCTTCGGAAATCATGTCGCCGGCGCGCACCCCGACAATGCCCAGCCCGAGCAGGCGCCCGGTGTGTTCATCAGCGATGATCTTGGTAAGGCCTTCGGTCCGTTCTAGGGTGATGGCTCGTCCGGAGGCAGCCCAGGGGAATTTGGCAACCTTGACCGGAATGCCGCGCTCCTTCGCATCGCTCTCGGTGAGGCCCACCCAGGCGATCTCGGGATCAGTGAACACCACGGCGGGAATGGCAAGGGGGTCGAAGATCGTCTTTTTTCCGTGAATCGCTTCGGCGGCCACCACGCCCTCGTGAGTGGCCTTGTGGGCCAGCATGGGGTCACCCGCCACATCGCCAATCGCCCAGATGTGATCCTGGCTGGTGCGTCGCTGGGCATCGACCTTGATGAATCCCCGCGGGGCCAGCTCAACACCGGCCGCGTCGAGTCCGATATTCTCGGAGTTGGGGCGGCGACCCACCGAGACCAGCACCTTGTCGTACACCACCTTGGACTCCTTGACGTTCGCGCCCTGGAACTCGACCTCGATGCCTCCATCGACCTCGCGGGCGGACACGACTTTCGTGTCCACGAGGATATTCTTGAGGCTGTGCTTGAGCCGCTTCTGCAAGGGGGCGGCGAGATCGGGGTCGGCACCGGGAAGCAGCGCGGGCATCATCTCGACGACATCGACGGAGGAGCCTAGGGCGGCGTAGACGGTGCCCAGTTCAAGCCCAATGTAGCCCCCGCCCACTACCAGTAGGCGCTTGGGAATATCAGCGATTTCAAGGGCGCTGGTGGAATCCAGCACCCGGGGGCTGTCGGGGAAAATAGGAATTTTGGTGGGCCGCGAGCCGGTGGCGATAACGGCTTTCTCGAAGCGTATCTCCTGTTCGCCGCCGTCGTGGAGGTCGACCTTGACTTCGTGGCTTCCGGTAAAGGTGGCGCGCCCTCGAACGTAGTTCACCTTGCGGGCTTTCACCAGAGAGCCAAGGCCGCCGGTGAGGCGCTTTACCACACTGTTTTTCCACTCGCGCATGCGGTCGATATCAATCTCCGGTCGCTGGAACTTCAGACCCATCTGCTCGGCTTCGGAAGTCTCGTTGAGCAGGGCGGCGGTGTGGAGCAGCGCCTTCGAGGGGATGCATCCCCGGTAGAGGCATACTCCACCCGGATTCGGTTCCATTTCAACCAGGGTGACCTGGTGGCCCAGGTCCGCTAGACGGAATGCCGCAGGGTAGCCGCCGGGGCCACCGCCAATGACCAGAACTTCGGTGGAGATGCTGTCGTTGCTCATGTCTTCCTTTGTTAACCTTCTAGAGCCATCAGGAGGGGTTCGTTGATTGCTTCGCCAATCCATACCACGAAACGGGCGCCATCCGCGCCATCGATGAGGCGGTGGTCATAGGAGAGCGAGAGCGGCATCATCAGGCGCGGCTCGAATTTGCCGTCCATGTAGACGGGCCGCTGCTCCCCGCGGCCCACGCCGAGGATGGCCACCTCGGGACAGTTCACGATGGGGGTGAAGTGCGAGCCCCCGATACCGCCCAGGTTGGTGAGGGTGAAGGTTCCACCCTGCAGATCCTTGGGCGAAATCTTGTTCTCCCTGGCCCGGTTGGCAATGTCGGTCAGCTCGGCGGCGATCTCGATGATGTTCTTGGCGTCCACGTTGCGGATCACCGGCACGAGCAGGCCCTTGGGGGTATCCACCGCCACACCGATGTTGATGTACTTCTTGTAGATGATCTCGTTGTTGGTGGTATCGATGCTCGCGTTGAACTTCGGGAAGGCCTTGAGCGCGGAGGCGACGATTTTGAGCAGGATGGCGGTGAGGGTGAGCTTTCCGCCGGCCTTCTCGGCCTTCTTTGCGTACTGCTTGCGCATCGCTTCGAGCTGGGTGATGTCGGCCCAGTGGTGTTGGGTGACGTGGGGAATGGTCGTCCAGCAGGCGCTCATGTGCGCGGCGGTCACGCGGCGGATGGCGTTCTGGGGCTCGCGGGTAATTTCGCCCCACTTGGTGAAGTCGGGAAGTTCAAGCGCCGGAGCCACAGCGGCCGAAGCAGCGCCCTTCGGCTTCTGCTGTACCAATTGCTTGGTGTAGGCTTTGACGTCTTCAATAGTGATACGCCCATCCTTGGATGAAAAGGGAACGCGCTGAATGTCCACGCCCAGCTCCCGGGCAAACTTGCGCACCGAGGGTGCGGCCCGCACCGGAGTGTGGGAGGCACCCAAGGTTACGCCCGGTTCGATCGCGGCTCGGGCCGAAGGAATCTCGGGCTGGGCCGTCCGCTCCGGCTGGGGCGCGGAGGCCGCGGGCTTGGCAGAGGATTTGGTGGAGGATTTCTTCTCGGCCTGGGCCGAGCCGCCATCGAGGGTGAGAATGACATCGCCGACCTTCGCCTTGGCGCCCTCCTTGAGCAGGACGTTGGACACCTTGCCAGAGGCGGTGGAAGGAAGTTCGACCGTCGCCTTGCCGGTTTCAATTTCCAGCAGCGGCTGGTCGGCTGAGATGGTGTCGCCCGCCTTTACCAGGACGGCGAGCACAGTGCCCTCGGTGACGCCCTCTCCGAGTTCGGGGATGCGCAGTTCGCCGACTGGGTTGGATTCGCTAATGGGCGTCTCGGCCTTCGGCTGCGACGCCTGCTTGGCGGCGGAGGGTTTGACTGGGGCGGTCTTCGCGGGCTCGTCCTTGGGCTGGGCTGCGGGGGGTGTTTCGGCCTTTCCATCCTCGTAGGAGAGGATGTTCTGTCCGGTGCGGACCTTGTCGCCCGCCTTCACGCCGAGCTTAACGATCTTGCCCGAGAAGCTAGAGGGAAGCTCCACGGTCGCTTTGCCGGTCTCGATTTCCAGCAGGCCCTGGTCGGGGGCGACGGTGTCGCCCTCCTTGACCAGCACAGTGATCACGTCACCCCCGGTGACGCCTTCTCCCAGATCGGGAACGGTGAATTCCTTGGCCATGTGATTTCCTTGTTTCAGAACTAGTAGTTGAATGTCCGTCCCAATGCCGGAAGGGCGTCGTCCCGTCCAGGCCTAGGAGACCATGGGGTTGAGTTTGTCGGCCTCGATGCCGAGATCGGCCATCGCCTGCTTGACCGCGGCCGGCTTGACTTCGCCCTTCTTGGCCAGCTTGTGCAGGGTCGCCAGCACCACGTAGCGCGCATCGACCTCGAAGAAGTCGCGGAGCGCGGCGCGGGTCTCGCTGCGGCCGAAGCCGTCGGTGCCCAGCGAATGCAGGGGACCAGGCAGCCAGCGGGCGATCGAGTCGGGAAGCGTCTTCACGTAGTCGCTTGCCGCCACGAACACTGCGGGCTCGTCGCCGAAGCACTGGGTAATGTAGGGCACCTTGGGCTCCTGGTCGGGGTTCAGCAGGTTCCACCGCTCGGCTTCGAGGGCTTCGCGGCGCAGCTCCTTGTAGCTGGTGACCGACCACACGTCGGCCGAGACGCCGTACTTCTCCTGAAGCATCTCCTGGGCCTTGAGAACCTCGTTGAGGATGGTGCCGCTGCCGAACAGGTGGACCTTGGTGGCCTTGCCCTTGCCAGCCTTCGCGGCGGGCTTCACCTGGTAGGCTCCCTTGAGAATGCCTTCCTCGGCGCCCTTGGGCATTGGGGGGTGGGCATAGTTCTCGTTCATCGCGGTGAGGTAGTAGAACACATCTTCTTTCTCGTGGAACATCCGGCGTATGCCGTCCTTGATGATGACCGCCATTTCATAGGCGAAGGCGGGATCGTAGGCGACGACGTTGGGCACCGCGTAGGCGAAGAGGTGGCTGTGTCCGTCCTGGTGCTGGAGGCCTTCGCCGTTGAGCGTGGTGCGCCCGGCGGTGCCGCCTACGAGGAAGCCCTTGCAGCGCATGTCGCCCGCTAGCCAGATCTGGTCGCCGACGCGCTGGAAGCCGAACATCGAGTAGTAGATGAAGAAGGGAATGAAGGGGATGCCGTGGTTGGCGTAGGCCGTGCCGGCAGCCACGAAGGACGAAATGGCACCCGCCTCGTTGATGCCTTCCTCGAGGAGCTGGCCGTCCTTGGACTCCTTGTAGTAGAGCAGGCTCTCGCGGTCCACCGGCTCGTAGAGCTGGCCGCTGTGGCTGTAGATGCCCACCTGGCGGAAGAGCGCCTCCATGCCGAAGGTGCGCGCCTCGTCGGGCACGATGGGGACGATGTTCTTGCCCACCTGCTTGTCGCGCAGCAGCTTGGTGAGGATGCGCACGAATACCATCGTAGTGCTCGCCTCGCGGCCGTCGGTACCGCTGTAAAACTCCTCGAACAGGTCGGCTTCCGGCTGCTTCAGCGTGACCATGGTGGTACGACGCTGGGGAACGTAGCCGCCGAGGGCCTGGCGCCGCTCGTGGAGGTACTTCATCTCGGGGCTGTCCTCGGGCGGCCGGTAGAAGGGGGCCTTGCCGACGTCTTCGTCGGAGATCGGGATGCTGAAGCGGGTACGGAACGCGGCCAGCTCCTCCTCGTTGAGCTTCTTCTGCTGGTGGGTGATGTTCTTGCCCTCGCCGGCCTCGCCGAGGCCGTAGCCCTTCACGGTCTTGGCGAGAATGACGGTGGGGGCACCCTTGTGGGCCATCGCCCGGGCGTAGGCCGCGTGGACCTTGTCGGGATCGTGGCCGCCGCGCTTGAGCTTGGTCAGCTTGTCGTCGGAAAGCTTCTCGACCAGCGCGAGCACCTCGGGGTGCGCGCCGAAGAAATGGTCGCGGATGTAGTCGCCTTCGGAAACGGTGTACTTCTGGTACTGGCCGTCAACGACCTCCATCATGCGCCGCTGGAGCAGGCCGCTGTGGTCCTTCTCCAGAATCGGATCCCAGTCGCCGCCCCAGATCACCTTGAGCACGTTCCACCCGGCCCCGCGGAAGGCGGCCTCCAGTTCCTGGATGATCTTGCCGTTGCCGCGCACCGGGCCGTCTAGGCGCTGGAGATTGCAGTTGATCACGAAGATGAGGTTTTCGAGGTTCTCGCGGGAGGCGAGGGTGATCGCGCCCAGCGTTTCCGGCTCGTCGCATTCACCGTCGCCGAGGAAGGCCCAGACCTTCTGGTCGGTGGGCTCGCGGAAACCCCGGTCCTCGAGGTAGCGGATGAAGCGCGCGTGGTAGATCGACATGATGGGGCCCAGGCCCATGGACACGGTGGGGAACTGCCAGAAATCGGGCATGAGCCAGGGGTGGGGGTAGGAGGTCAGCCCGCCGCCGGGGGCGAGGTCGCGCCGGAAGTTGTTCAGGTGCTGCTCGCTCAGCCGCCCTTCGAGGAAGGCACGGGAATAGATGCCGGGGCTGGCGTGGCCCTGGAAGTAGACCAGGTCGCCGGGATGGTTCTCGCTCGCGGCGCGGAAGAAGTGGTTGAAACCCACCTCGTACAGCGTCGCCGCCGAGGCGTAGGTCGAGATATGGCCGCCGATGCTGCCGTCGGCCTTGTTCGCCCGGGCGACCATCGCCATGGCATTCCAGCGGATAATGCTCTTCAGGCGCCATTCAATCTCGCGGTTGCCTGGATACTTGGGCTGCTCGGAGAGGGGGATCGTATTGATGTAGGGGGTGTTGGCCGAATAGGGGATGCGCACCCCGGCGTTGTAGGCGGCAAACTCGAGATCCTGGAGCAGGTCCTGGGCGCGCTGCGGACCAGAGAGGCGGATGACATCGGCCAGGGCGTCCAGCCAGTCGCGGGTCTCCAGCCGGGTCAGCTCGTTGTGGGCGGATTCGGTATCGCTCATAGTTCGTAGGTTCCTCTGGGTACTTAAAAGGAGGTAGGCGGCGTCCAGGAGCGTCAGAGAGCCTGCCGCCCATCAGGAAAGCCCCTAAACAGTAGAGGATTTTTCCCCCCGCGCAATAGAAAAGGACGAGGTGGTGGGAATTCTCCCGAAGAATGTGCCCGAACCGCCCTGCGCAGGCCGAAATATCCATAAATCGTCAGAAATACCCGCCCTATGCGATGTCCGCTTGCCGACTTAAACGCAATTAAACGGGCAAAAAGCGGGCGTCCATATCTTCGGTTGTGTCCGCTTTTGTCGCCTGCTCCGGCCCGTCCGGCCCTGCTTGACGGAATCTGATCAACCATGGCGTCAATCTGAGCTGCCCTGAGGTATATGGGAGCTAGAAAACTCGAGCCGGACGAGGAAAGGCCACCGACTCGGAACCTAGAGGGGGTCGAACGCAGCAGCCCTGGGTGTGGGCACCACAAATACAGGGACACTCCTGGTAAAGTGCTCTATAACAGAAAGATAAAAGGAAATAGACACCACATTAGTTGACCCAGGAGCTTGCCATGCCCTTGCTTTGAGCAGCATTTACCACAGGGGATTAGTGTCCAGCGATTCGGCTAGCGCGGTGCAGGCCGCGCGGAGTTGTTCGCCGGTGCTGATGAGAGGAAGCATCAGGTACACGACGTTGCCGAGGGGCCGGACCAGGTAGCCCCGGTCCCGCATCGCCGACTGTACCCGGCGGGGCAGGGGCGTGGCGGATTGGTCGGGCCCTGGATGGAGCTCGACCGCGCCGATCATGCCCAGGCAGCGTACCTCGCGGACGGCCGGATGCCCGCTCAGTGGAGCCAGTCCGTCGGCGAGCACCGCCCCCAGCGACTTCGCCTGCCGGTCCAGCGGCATCTCGCGGTAGACCGCCAGCGCAGCGTTGGCGGCGGCGGCGGCGATGGGGTTTCCGGCGTAGGTGTGCCCATGGTAGAAGGTGTGGTCCTCTGGCGAGTCGGCGAAGCGTTCG
>CBFGVE010000058.1:0-10269 GCA_965651915.1 uncultured bacterium | reverse complement strand
CCGATGTACTGCATCCACCGCGACGGCAAGCGGGAGAAGGGCACGGTCACCAAGCTGTTCACCTTCAGCGGCATGAGCAGCGACGAGCACACCTATGCCGGTGCGGGCGATATCGTGGGCCTTGCCGGTTTCGACGAGGTCTACATCGGCGAGACGCTTTGTGCCAAAGAGGACCAGGAGGCCATGCCCTTCGTCGAGATCGATCCGCCGACCATCAGCATGCAGATCGGCGTGAACAACGGCCCGCTGGCCGGGCGCGAGGGCAAGCTGCTCACCGCCCGCCAGGTGCGCGACCGCCTGTTCAAAGAAATGCGGACCAACGTCTCCATTTCGGTCGAGGAAAGCGAGAACTCCACCGCCTACCGGGTCAGCGCGCGGGGCGAGCTTCAGATCGCCGTGCTGGTGGAAACCATGCGCCGCGAAGGCTTCGAGGTCCTGGTCTCCCGCCCCGAGGTGATCAACAAGGTTGTGGACGGCAAGACGCTCGAGCCCTACGAGGACCTCTGGGTCGACTTGCCGGGCGAAGCGCTGGGCGACGTGATGCAGAACCTGGCCGGCCGCCGGGCCCGCATCGGGCACATGGAGCACGTGGGCACCCGGGTCAAGCTCGAGGCGGTCATCCCCACCCGGGGGCTGATCGGCTTCGAAGGCTTCATCACCAACCGCTGCAGCGGCGAGGCCATCGCCAGCCATATGTTCCGCGAGTATGCACCGCTGTGCGGGGACATACCCGCCCGCAGCACCGGCACCCTGGTCTCGATGGAGCAGGGTACGATCACCGCCTACGCGCTGGACACGATCCAGCAGCGCGGCAAGCTGTTCGTCAAGCCTGGCGACATGGTCTACGAGGGCATGATCATTGGCGAGAACGCGCGCGCCGACGACCTGCCGGTCAATCCGACCCGGCTCAAGCAGCTCACCAACGTGCGCGCCTCCGGCTCCGACAAGGCGATCCACCTCGAACCGCCGATCGAGCTATCGCTGGAGCGCGCCATTGAATTCATTGCCGGCGACGAATACGTCGAGGCGACCCCCAAGACCCTGCGCCTGCGCAAGAAGATCCTCAACGCCAACATGCGCAAGCGCGCGAACCAAGCCGCCCAGGCCTCCTAAAAGGGGTCAGTCATTTATTATTGTCATTTTCCCCTTGCTTCGCGGCGGTGGCGTCCATAGGCTCGGGTGCATGCCTAGGCAAGTGAGAATCGAATACCCGGGCGCGCTGTACCACGTCATGGCGCGCGGCAACCGGAAGGAGGACATCTTCCTCGACGACGGGGACCGCCACGCCTTTCTGAAGGCGCTGGGGGACATGTGCACCCGGAGCGAGATTTTCGTTCACGCCTATGTGCTCATGCCCAACCACTACCACCTGGTTCTGGAAACGCCCCTAGGCAACCTGACCGACGGCATGCGCTGGCTGCAGAACACCTACACCCGGCGTTTCAACGTCTACCACAAGCTCTGGGGCCATATTTTTGGTGGCCGCTACAAGGCGCTCGTGCTCGAGGACGATCCTTTCTATTTCAGCCGCGTGCTGGACTACGTACACCTCAACCCCGTCCGGGCAAATCTGCTGAACGAGGGCGATCCGGTCGAATCCTACCCCTGGAGCAGCCTGCCCGCCATCGTGCAATCGCCCCGGCTTCGACCGGCCTGGCTAAAGGCCGACCGCGTCTTCGCCGCGCAGGGCATGGGGGACACGCCGGCCACGCGGAAGGCCTACCTGGAACACCTGCACCAGGCCGCGCGGCGCGGCGCCCCCTCCCGGGCGGGTGTCCCTGCGCGCGAGGATCTTCCCGGCAACGGCCTGCAGACCAGTATTCAGCGGGGATGGTATTTCGGCTCGCGGGATTTCAAAAACCGCCTTCTGGAAATGCTGGAGAAACCCGGGGAGGCCCGTCATGCCGCCGGCGACGGATACCACGGCGAACAGATGCAGGACCGCGGCCAGGCCTATGCCGAGAAGCTGCTGGCCCGAGGATGCGCCGCGCTGGGTCTCGACGCCGAGACCCTCAGAGAACGGAAACCAGGCGACCCAGAGAAGGTCCTGCTCGCGGAACAGATCGCGTCCCTTAGCACCGTGCGCCTGGACTGGCTGCGCGAGGCGCTCGGCATGGGCAGCCGGAGCTACTGCAGCCGGCTGGTCAACGAACTGCGGAAAGCGGCAGAGGGAAGCCCCGAGCTGCAGCGGAAGCGGGACCGGCTCCGCAAGGCGCTCCAGGGAAAATGACAATAATAAATGACTGACCCCTTTTGGGGGGCTAGCCGAGGCGGATTCCGCGGCGCATGAAGGTCGGGATGTCGAGGTCCTGGCCTTCGTGGAACGTGGGCTCGACGTCTTTGAAACGGCCTTTACCGGTGGGCTCGAGATTGAGGCTGACCTGCTCGAACTTGGCACCGCGCGCGGAGGGCCGGACGGGTTCCGCTTCGGCCCTGCCCTCGGCGGGCTTCACAAATTCCTGCTCCGGCGCGAGATGGTCCATGCCCGGCAACGGGGCGGTGCGCTCCACGCCATCCAGCCACTTCTCCGATGCAAGCACGGTGATGCGCAGGTCGCCCGCGGCGGCGGGATCGATGGCCGTTCCAAAAAGAATGCGTACCCGGTGGTTGCAGACCGCGCGGATCTCCCGCATGACCTGGCCGACTTCGCCCAGGGTCATGTCGGGGCCGCCGGTCAGCCCCACCAGCAGGCCCTCGGCCTGGGCCAGGCTGTTCCCCCGGTCGAGCAAGGGCGAGTGGAGAATCTGCTCGATGGTGATCTCCGCGCGCTCGGCGCCGCTGGCTTCGGCGTAGGCAAAGGCGCAGGTGCCCCCGCTGTGGCGCACGAGCTGAAGGATGTCGCCGAAGTTCAGGTTGATGAGCCCGGGCCGGGCCATGAGATCCCACAGCGCCCGCAGGCAGCCGCAGACGCGCTCGTCAATCTGAAGGAAGGCCTCGAGGAGCGGAACCCGCCCGCCCTGCATGTCGAGCAGGCGGTCGTTGGGGAGGCAGACGACCGCATGGGCGTTCTCGCGAAGCTGGACGAGACCGAGGTCGGCGGCGCGGCTGCGCTCGATCCCCTCGAACTCGAAGGGAAGAGTGGCGAAGCAGACCACCAGGGCTCCCTCCTCGCGGGCGATGCGGGCCAGCTCGGGCGCGCCGCCGGTGCCGGTACCGCCGCCCAGGGCGGCCACGAGGTAGACGACATTGACGTCCTCGAACAGTACGCGGAGCTTGGTCTCGTCTTCGAGCACGCTGCCCCGGCCCATCTCTACATCCCCGCCGGTGCTGCGCCCGTTGGCGGTCTGCTCGCCGATCAGGATGCGGCGCGGCGCGGGGCAGGCGGCCAGCACCTGGCTGTCGGTATGGACGGCGATGATCTCGGGGGCCTCGGGCCAATGCTCGGCAAGGCGGCCCACCGTGTTGCAGCCGCCTCCGCCGAGGCCGAGGATGACCACCGCGTGGCGGTCGGTGACGCCTTCTAGCTGTTGGCTGGTGAGGTCCATGGCTACTTTCTAAAGATGCTCTTGAAAAAGCCGGCCAGCGGCAGGCTGGACTCGCTGCGGCGCACCGTCTGCAGCCCGAAGCGCAGCATGCCGACGGTGGAGGCGAACTCCGGACCCTCGGTCACCGTGGCGAGGCCGCTGACGTTTCGCGGCTTGCCGAGGGTGCAGCGCAAACCGAACACGCGCTCGACCAGGCTGGGCAGGCGGTTGAGACGGGCACCGCCGCCGGTGAGCACCACGCCCGCACCGAACATGTGCTTGAGGTCCCCGGCGCCGAGCTGCTGGCGGATGAGGCCGAGGGTTTCGTCCATTCGGGCGTGGATGACGGTCTGCACATCGAAGCGCTTCACGGAACGACCGGAAAATCCGCCTTCGGCGGAGAGATGGAGCACCTGGTTGCGGTTGCCAAGATCGACCATGGCGCTGCCGTGCTCGACCTTGAGCCGCTCGGCCTGCATGGTGGGGATGGTGAAGGCCAGCGCGAGGTCGTTGGTGACGTGGTCGCCGCCCACCGCAATGGACCCGGCCCGGTGGACGCTTTTCTCGCTGTAGGAGAAATAATCGGTGGTGCCACCGCCGAGGTTAATGACGAGGGCGCCGGCATCCTTCTGCTGGGGCGTGAGCACGGCGAGCGCGGAGCAGAGGCCGCCGAACGCGACATCCTCGACCTCGACATCGGCGCTCTTCACCACGCGCACGGTGTTGCGGAGGCGGTTGCCGAGGCCGTGGATGATCAGCATGTCGAGCGAAAGCTTGGAGCCCTCCATGCCCTCGGGATCGACCACGCGCTGAACGTCGTTGACGTAGTAGTGGCGCTGGATGGTGTGGAGCACGTCGCGCTCGGGGCCCAGGCGGACGGCGCGCGCGGTTTCCTGCACGTGCTCGATCTCGTCGCGGGTAATCTCGTAGTCGGGGCCGAGGATGGGCAGGGTGCCCCGGTTGTTGAGCGACTGGATATCGCCGCCGGAGACGGTGAGGTAGGCGGTATTGATGTTCACCCGGCTCTGGGCCTCGGCCTCCTCGAGCGCGGCACGGAAGGAGGAGAGCGCGTTGTCGAAGTGGATGATCTCGCCTTTGCGGACGCCCCGCGAGGGCTGCTCGCCGATGCCGGTGATCATCAGGTAGCCGTCCTCGCGCAGCTCGCCCACGAGCACACGGACCTTGGTCGAGCCGATTTCAACCGATACGATAGGCGGCGAGGAGGGCATGGGCTACTTGGCCACCACGTTTTTGCTGCTGAACGCGTCTATCACGCTGAAGCGCTGCCCGCGGGCCTGAGCGTTGCGCAGCACGTCGACCACATCGCGCAGACTCTGCTCCATGCTCGCCCGGGGCAGGACCACCCGCTCGCCGCTGGCCAGGCGAAGCTCCATACACTCGGGGTCGGCCACGCTGATCTCGGCGATCTTAAGATAGGGGGTAAGCCGGGCGGTCTCGCAGAAGTCGAGCAGCGCGAGGGCTGAATCGAACAGCTTGTCGCGCAGGTGGCTGCCGGGGCGAATGCCCGGACGCTCAAAGCCGGTGATCATCGGCAGGGCGGGCAGGCGGGAGCCCGGGCCGAGGACATAGCCCTCGACATCGACCGCCCAGTGCTGGCCGACGCGCGCCACCGGCACGCGTTCGGATATGGAAATCTCAAGGGTGCTGGGAAGCTTGCGCTGGACCAGGGCGGAGCGGATGAGCGGGGCGCTTTCCAGGTCGCTGCGAATCGCCTCCAGATCGAGTTCGAAGAGGTTCTGACCCTCTTTCACCTTGGCGTACTCGATGATATGTCGGGCACCCAGCCGCCCGCCCGGGTTGTTCACCATGACGTGGCGAAGCTCGAAGCGGGGGTTCTGGTCGTAGAGGGTCCGGCCCAGCCAGGCGGTGCCCGCGTGGGCCAGCCAGGCCGTTCCCGCGATTACCGCGCAGAGCAGCGCGATCGCGGCGCGGCGGTGCGACTTGCCCTTGCGTTTTTCCGGGGAGCGGGCGTGGACGGTAAGAAGTGGCTCGCGCGTTTTGCGCTGGTTTTTCCGGCGGGGCCGGCTGCGGGGAGGTTTCTTGTTCTGTTCGTCGAACCACATGGAAAAGGGCGCTTTGTCGGGGGCGGCGGGAGGGATCGTTCAGATGCAGTGTAATGGCCCGCCGCCGCAGTTCAACCCCTTAATGCGACTTCATCGCCAATTCGATTAGGCGCAGGCAAAGCGCGGTGAAATCGAGGCCGTGGACAGCGGCGGCCTTGGGCAGCAGGCTGGTTTCGGTAAAGCCCGGGATGGTATTGATTTCCAGTGCGAAGCAATCGTCGCCGCGCAGCCGGAAATCGACCCGGCTCATGCCGCACGCACCGAGGGCGTGGAAAAGCCGCAGGGCGGAGCGCTGGGCTTCGCGGGCGACGGATTCATCGAGCGGGGCGGGAACGCGGTACTCGGTGAGGCCACGGGTGTATTTGGCCCGGTAGTCGTAGCGGCCTTCAGGCGCGCAGATCTCCACAACCGGCAGCGCCTCGTCGCCGACAATGCCCACGGTCAGCTCGCGACCGCCGATAAATTCCTCTACCAGCATGGGGCCTGCTGCATCGTCGATCATTTCCCAGGCGGCGTCCCATTCAGCCGGGTTGCCGACGATGTGGAGGCCAATGCTGGAGCCTTCGCGCGGCGGCTTGATCACCCGGGGCCAGGGAAGCGCGCAGGTCTCGCCCTTGCGGAGCATAGCCGAGGCCGGCGTGGGGATGCCGGCCTCCCGCATGACATTATTGGTCAGTTCCTTGTCGAAGGCGACGCGGCTGGCCTCGGCACCGGGGCCGGTGTAGGGCAGCCCCCGCGCATCCAGCTCGGACTGGACCCCGCCATCCTCGCCGAACCGACCGTGCAAAGCGATGAATACGGCATCGACCGGGGGCAGCTCGGGCAGCTTCGGCTCGTCGATCTGCACATCGATGGCCTCGTGGCCGGCGGCGACGAGGGCGCGCAGGACGGCCTCGCCCGAGCGCAGGGACACCTCGCGTTCAGCCGAGGGTCCTCCACGCAGCACCGCTATGCGCAACTTGTCAGGGTTCATTTCGGTTCTCCACGTTTCAAAGGCTTGGGCGTCTCATTAATCTTCCGGCTATTAGCCCGCAATCGCCGGGTCGGCGCAAGCTCCGACTTCACCGCTCCTGGCTCCACTCGGCGATGCGCTCGACGTCGCCCGCGCCGACCACCAGCAGGAGATCGCCCGGGCGCAGGTCGGCCCGGATCTCGCGCCAGGCCTCTTCGAGCGACGAACAGAGTGCCACCGGAACACCGGAGCCCTGCCGGCCGAATTCGTCGAGCAGATCGCCGGATTCCCCGCCGGGCAGCGGGGCCTCGGAGGCGGCGTACACGGGGACGAGCCAGAGGCGGTCCACGCCCTCGAAGGAAGGGGGGAAGTCGGACCGCAGCGCCCGGGTTCGGGTGTAGCGGTGGGGCTGGAATACCGCCTTGACCGGCCGGCCCAGCGTACGCGCGGTCTGGACGAGGCAGCGGATCTCGGTGGGGTGGTGCGCGTAGTCGGATATCACCTCGGCCCCGCCCCATTCCCCCACCCGCTCGAAGCGGCGGCGCACCGCCCGATAGCCGCGAAGCGCCTCGGCGGCAGCCTCCGGCTCCACGCCCTCCAACCGGACGGCGGCGATGGCGGCCAGGGCGTTCCAGACGTTGTGGCGACCGGGAACCGCGAGTTCGCATGGCAGCTCGGTTGCGCCGACCCGCACCCGGAAGCTGCTGCCGCCAGGACCGCAGGCGATGTCCAATGCCCGGACATCGGCCCCGGCATATTCTCCAAAGCTCGTAGCGCGGGGATGGTGGCGGGCGAGGGCGGCAGCGCGCGGATCGTCGGCGCTGGCCACCAGGCGGCGGCTGCTTGCGGCGTAGTGGCGGAAGCCCTCAAGAAAGGCCTCGGCATCGGCGTAGTGCTCCATGTGGTCGAATTCAATGTTGGTGATCACGGCGGTGCCCGGCGTGTGGTAGACGTGGGTGCCGTCGCTCTCATCGACCTCGGCCACGCAGAGGCCCTGCCCTTCGCGGGCGATGGAGCCCTCGAGGGTGGTCTCGCCGCCGATGCAGTAGGCTGGCTGGCGGCCGCAGGCATCGAGGATGTGGGCGGTCATCGCGGCGGTGGTAGTCTTGCCGTGGGTGCCGCTCACCGCGATGGAGGGGCGCTGGGAGAGGTAGGCGGCGAGCACGCGGCCGCGCTGGAATATGGGAAGCCCCAACTGCTCGGCGGCACGGCGCTCGGGGTGCCCCGGGCCAATGGCGGTCGAGCGGACTACCCAGTCCACCGACTTGAGGTGGGCGGGCTGGGGAGTTGCGAACAGCGGGATGCCGCGCTGCCGCAGCCAATCGGCGACGCGACCCCCAGCGGGATCGGAACCGGCCAGGGCGAAGCCAGCCCCCCGAAGGAGGGCGGCGAGGCCCGCCATGCCGATGCCGGCCATGCCGATGAAATAGACCGGCCCGGCTTCGGGACGTAGCCAGCGCAGCACCTGCGTGCGCTCGGCCTCGATGCGGGCGGGATCGAAGCTGGCCACGCTGAGCGGCTGGGAGCTAGGAGCGCTTTCCGCCACGGCCTACCTCTTCGACTAGATCGGCCAGAGCCTCGGAGGCTAGGCGGCGCGTGCGGCCGCGGGATGCCGCGCTCATCCGGGCAAGCCGGCCGGGCTGGTTCAGCCCGCTGAGCAGATAGTCCGCAAGCCACTCGGGGCTCAGATCCTTTTCGGGCACAACATCGGCCGCCCCGGTCTTCTCCATCGCGCGCGCGTTGCCCATCTGGTGGTCGCGGGTGGCGAAGGGATAGGGCACGAGCAGGGCGGGTAGGCCGAAGGCGGACAGCTCGGCGCAGGTCGAGGCACCGGAGCGGCAGATGGCTAGGTCGGAGCAGGCATAGAGGTCGGCCATGTCATCGCAGAATGCCATGACGCGGTGGGGGAGCCCGGCTGCGCGGTAGGCTTCGGCGACCGCCGACTCGTCGTCCCTTCCGGTGAGGTGGATGACCTGAAGCCCGCCGCGGCGGCGGTGGACATCGGCCAGCGCCTGGGGCGCAATGGCGTTGAGCGCGTGGGCTCCGCGGCTACCGCCCATCACCAGCACAGTGAACAGGTTGCGGTCCAGGCCGGGAAGGCTCCGCTCCGGTCCGGAAGCCGATCCGTCCAGCCCGCGCCGCAACGGCATGCCGGTGAGCACGAGATCCTTGCGGCGCAGGAAAAACTGGGTCTCCTCGAAACAGCCCGCTACTGCGGCGGCCCAGCGGGAGAACAGTACCACCGCCTTGCCCGGCAGCACGTTGGCCTCGTGTAGCACATAGGGCACGCGCAGGCGGCGGGCGGCGGAAAGCGGGCCCACCGAGGCGTAGCTGCCCATCGCCAGCACGACATCGGGAATGTTCTGGCGCATGAGGTTCACGCAGCGGCGGCGGGCTTGCAGCAGCTTGATTATGGCCTGCACCGATTTGAGGGAGATGCCCGAGGGGAGTCCCTGGGCGGGGACTTCTAGGATGGGGCCTTCCCAGGCGGTGACCGACTGCCGCTCGAGATCGCGGCCGGTCAGCCAAAGGGTGACCTCGTGCCCGCGGGCTTTAAGCACATCCGCGGTGGCGAGCCCGGGAAAGAGGTGTCCGCCGGTTCCGCCGCAGGCCAGACCAATTTTCATGCGTGGGGTACTCCAGGACAAAGGGGGATGAAAGCAAGAAAGCATAGAGATCCCCCCCGGAGCTGTCGAGAGCGAAGCCGGGCAGGCGATGCGGATTGCGCGGGAAACGAATGCGCTAGCCAAAGGGGGCGATGCCCAAGGCCTCGTAGGCGGCACCGGCCAGATAGATGGAGCCGCAGATGCAGAGCAGGCCACCTTCCCCGCGCGCCCAGGCCTCGCCCGCCGCCAGCGCCTCGGGAAGCGTCGCGGTTTCGGCGCGGAATCCGGCGGCTCGGGCGGCCTGGGCCAGCAGCTCGCGGTCAAGCGGGCGCTCGCCTTCGACCTGCACCGCCCAGACCCGGCCCTTGCGGGACGAAAGCGCGCGCAGCATGCCGGTATAGTCCTTGTCCTTCATGCAGCCGAGAACATAGGCCACCGGCTTGCGGGGCCACAGCTCCTTGAGCGCCTTCACCAGGGCCTCGGCCCCGCCGGGGTTGTGGGCGGCGTCGACCAGGATGGGCGACTCGTCGCGTACGAGCTGCAGGCGGCCCGGCCACCGGGTAGCGGCGAGGCCCAGCTTGAGCGCGGCGCGAAGACTCTCCAGTCCGGGCAGCTCGGCCAGCATTTCCACCGCCAGCACTGCCAGCGCTACGTTTTCCATTTGATGACGGCCGGTCAGCGGGAGATCCACCACCCCGTACGCCTCGGAGGCGCTTTCGATGCGCAGACGCTGGCCATGGAGATCCTGGCGGGTACGCTGAACACGGACCTCGTCCGGGGCAAAGCGTATGGCCGATCCCCGCTCGCGGGCAATCGCTTCGAGGCGGATGCGCGCCTCCTCGGGCATGTCGCCGGTCGCCACCGGGCGACCGGGCTTAATGATGCCCCCCTTCTCGCCGGCGATGGCGCCAAGGGTGTTTCCGAGGTAGGCGGAATGGTCCATGTCGATTCGGGTGATAACCGACAGCAGCGGCAGCACGACGTTGGTGGCATCGAGCCGCCCGCCCAGGCCGGTTTCAATCACGGCGATGTTCACGCCGGCCTCGGCGAAATAGAGGAAGGCGAGGGCAGTCGCACACTCGAAAAAGGTGACGGTTCGACCGCCGAGCGCCTTCTCGGCTTCGCCAGCCGCCGACTCGACCCGGGCGAGCAGCTTCTGCACC
>CBFGVE010000057.1:0-10277 GCA_965651915.1 uncultured bacterium | reverse complement strand
TGAAAACGGGAATACCATGGCCTTTTCGTTTTTGCAGAACTTTTAGCACTCTACCAAATCCTTCGCCCCAGCCCGGGAAACCGCCCCGGCTCACCGGGACGGTTCGCCCTACCTGGCACAGGCTGGGTCAACCAGGTCCATCCCCACCCGGCACCCCATTCTCGACACCGAAACCGCGGAATATCCGCTTGTGGCGGACCCGGCTGTGGGGCAGACTGGATCCGTACTCGCCGGCATCCCACTTTCCATGACCGACCCCACTCGAAAGCGGAAGTCGATGCGCATTCCAATAAAAGCCAGAACGGCGACCATCCTTTGGTACTCATTCGTCGTCACTGCGGCTACTCTCGTAGCCTGGGGGACGTTCCAGCGCAATGCCGGGGAAATCGGCGTGAACACCTACCAGCCATTCGCCTGGCCCATCGCGGTCATGGCGTGGCTGCTCACCCTGGGCCTGGGCGCGATGGTCGGCAGCGCGCTGAAACCCGCGTCGAAGATCAGCCATGACCAAAATTGACCTCAGGAAAGAGCTGAAGCCTCTCTACCAGCCCTCCGCGAAGGAGGTGGTCCGGGTGGAGGTGCCCGCCTTCCGCTTCCTCATGATCGACGGCGTAGGGGACCCCAACTCCACGCCGGCCTACGCCGAGGCGGTGGAGGCACTTTTCTCGGTTTCCTACACCGCGAAGTTCCGGGTGAAGAAGGGGCCACGGGAAATCGACTACGCCGTCATGCCGCTCGAGGGCCTGTGGTGGGCGGACGACCTATCCGCCTTCGCCACCAACGACCGGGCGAGCTGGAAATGGACGATGATGATCATGCAGCCCCATTTTGTGGAGGAGGGGGAAATCCGCGCGGCGATGGCCGAAGTGGAGCGGAAGAAATCGCTTCCTGCGGTGAAGGCCCTCCGGCTGGAAACCTTCACCGAGGGGCCCTGCTCCCAGATTCTCCATGTCGGCCCGTTCAGCGAGGAGGGCCCCACGATTCAGCGGGTGCATGACTACATCCTCGCCCGCTCCGCCCTGAGCGGCAGGCACCACGAGATCTACCTGAGCGACATACGCCGGGCCGATCCGAGCAAGTGGAAGACCATCATCCGCCAGCCGATGGCGTGAGGGCCGAGGTCTGAGGGCCGGGGTCAGCCCTTAACGTATACCTTTATCTTCCGGACGTTTGGCTTCGCTGCGCTCCGTAGGGCGCACGCTCCTCCCTCAGCAGATTAACACAGTGCTCGTTGAGGCTTTCGCCGCGGAGCAGTGCGCCGATGGCGAGCGACTTGTGGAGTTCGGGACCCACTCGGACGACAAAGCGGCCCGAGTAGGTTTTGCCCGCCGTGGGTTCGGGCAGCGGGGATCCGTCCCGCTCGTAGAGCTCGATCCATTCCTCGACCGCCTGGCAAAGCTCCCGGTAGACCTGGGTTTCCTCATCTCCATGAATGCCCCCAAACATGAGACCGGGGCACGTGCCGATATAGCACTGGTCCTCCTCCGACCATTCGACAATTTTGAGGTACTGGTCGCTTTTCTTCATTCGTTCACCTCTCGCAAGACTCGCTCGACATCACGCTCCTGGTAGCGCTTGGCATCATGCGATGGATTTCCGCTAAGCGTGATCTTCGCCCCGTTGGCATGCGAAAAATTCCGGTGGCTACCCTTGCCTCCCCGGTCGTTGAACCCTGCCTTCACGAGATCACGGATCAGCTCCCGTATTTTTCTTGGCATGGCCACATAGTACTATTCTGATACTATTTAGGTCAACTCCTAGCCCTCTCAAGCCGATTTTTCATGAGCGGCGCGCCGCCACCGGCACCGTTCGTAGCGCGGCCGTGAGGCCGTATCCCGGGCGGGTCCTAGCGCCTCACGGCGCCCCTTCAAACCCAGCCCATTTCCCATTTGCGTCCATCCGAATTCATCCGTGGTTAACTCTCCCTCCCGCGTCTCACAGAGACGCTGCTACAACTCCTTCCCGCTCCCGCACTCCTGGATTTCGGGTTTGCGAATAGGCTCCGGGCGGGGTAGCATGGGTTCCCGCCATGATCGTCAACCAAGTCCAGGAAGCGCTCCACCAGGTCCGAAGCCTCCAGCACGTCGTGCTGGAGCGGCTGCGGTTCCGGGGATTTTCCGGGCCGACCCGGGCGATCTCGGGCACGGTCGCCCTGCTGGCCGCCGGCGCGATGTCCACCCCCTTCTACCCCCGCAACACCGAGGCCCACCTGGTCGGCTGGGGCTCGGTGCTCGGCGTCGCCCTGCTCCTGAACGCCGGTGCCCTGGTCTACTGGTTCGCGCACGACCTCCGCGCCCGCCGCGACCTGCGCCGCCTGAGCCCGGTGCTCGACGTGGTCCCCCCCCTGCTCGTGGCCGGGATCCTCACCGTGTCCCTCGTGCTGCACGGGCTCCACAACTATCTCTTCGGGGTGTGGATGCTCCTCTTCGGCCTCACCAATCTCGCCACCCGCTACGTCCTGCCTCCCACCATCGCCCTGGTCGGACTATTCTACGTCGCCTGCGGGGCCCTGACCCTACTCGCCCCCGGCGTCCGCTTCCTCAACCCCTGGCCCATGGGCATCGTCTTTTTTGCTGGCGAATGGGTTGGCGGACTGATTCTATACCTAGACCACCGACGGCTCGGCCTCCCCCTTGTGGAGACCGCCAGCCTGCCAACGGAGACCGACGATGAACGAAAAAGCGCCTGAGAATCCCTGTACCGCCCTGGACCGCCTGTTCCACGAGCCCAGCCGCCTGGCCATACTCTCCGCCCTCTGCGGCGCGGCCAACGGCATGAGCTTCAACGAGCTCAAGGCCCAGTGCGACCTCACCGACGGCAACCTTAGCCGCCACCTGAAGACCCTCGAGGACGCCCGGGTGGTGATTGTCCGCAAGAGCTTCGCCAACAACAAGCCCCTCACCCGCGTTGCCGTCTCGGACTACGGCCGGGAGGGCTTTCTGCGCTACCTCCAGGCCCTGGAAGCCGTCCTCCAGAACGCGGCCGGCGCCCTGCGCCGGGAAAGCCGGGGTTTCGCCGACTTCTTCGCCATGGACTGGGCGGCGGAAGGCGCTTTGGCCGCCGAATAGTTATTTTTTATAAACCACTTTGCACTGCAAAGCAGTCTCTGCTACCTTCGTCTCCATGAGGCCTACCATGAACACCGGCATCGAGCGGATCAGCTTCTATACGCCCCGCTACTACCTGGACTTGAAAACCCTCGCCGCTCACCGCGGCGTGGATCCCGACAAGTTCACCATCGGCCTGCGCCAGGAGCGCATGGCCGTGCCCCCACCCGACGAGGATATCGTCACCATGGCCGCCTCCGCCTGCCGCCAGGCGCTGGAAGGGATCGACCCTTCTACCCTCGACACCCTGATGTTCGCCACCGAATCGGGCATCGACCAGTCCAAGGCGGCCGCGATCTACGTCCACCGCCTTCTCGGGCTCCCCTCCACCTGCAAGGCGGTGGAGCTCAAGCAGGCCTGCTGCAGCAGCACCGCCGGACTCCAGATGGCCCTCGCGATGGTCGCCCGCAAGCCGGCCAAGCGCATCCTGCTGGTCGCCTCGGACATCGCCCGCTACGGGCTCGGCGCAGCGGGCGAGCCCACCCAGGGAGCCGGCGCCGTGGCGATGGTGATCAGCGCCCAGCCCAGCGTCATCGCCTTCGAGCCGGAGTGCGGGGCCTACACCGAGGATGTGATGGACTTCTGGCGACCCAACTACATGGACGAGGCGCTGGTGGACGGGAAGTACTCGATCAAGATCTACCTCAAGGCGCTCGACGAGTCGTGGAAGGACTATACCCGGGAATCGAACCGGGGATTGAAGGATTTCGCCCACTTCTGCTACCACCTCCCCTTCACCCGCATGGCCGAGAAGGCCCACCTGCACCTCGCGAAGATCAGCCAGAGCCCGCTGAGCGCCGAGGAGCTCATGGCCCAGGTCGAAACCTCGCTCGCCTACAACCGGGTCACCGGCAACTGCTATACCGGCTCGCTCTACGAGGGCCTGCTCGCCCTGCTTGAAAACAGTCCCGGCGACCTCACGGGCGACCGGGTGGGCCTTTTCAGCTATGGATCGGGCTGCATGGGCGCTTTCTTCGGGGGCATCGTCCAGCCCGGCTACCGCGAGGCCCTCGCCGCCAACCGCACCCAGGAGTTCCTGGCAAAGCGCGAGGAAATCACCTACCCCCAATACGAGCAGTTCTACACCCACCGCCTGCCCACCGACGGCTCCTTCTACGAGACTACCCGCCACCTCACCGGACCCTTCCGCCTCGCCGGTGTCCGTGACCACAAGCGCCTCTACGAATCCACCGCCCTGCTACCCGCCCACCCCGGTCCCCCTTACGCCCATAAAGGTAACGGCCCAGACGCCGGGCGCGTCCCCCACCCCCCTGCTCCTGCAAGCCGCCGCCTCGCTAGCCCTCGTCGGTGCCGTCCTCGCGAACGAGGCGCCCGCACAGCCCTCCAAGTCCATCGCGTACAAGCAAGTCGAGGGCAGTCCGCTCATGCTCCACGTGTTCCTTCCCCCCGGTCACCAGCCCGGTGACCAGCGCCCGGCGATCGTGTTCTTCTTCGGCGGCGGCTGGATGGGCGGGTCTCCGGGACAGTTCTACCCCCAGGCCGCCCACTTCGCCATGCGCGGAATGGTGGCCATCTCCGCCGAGTACCGCACCCAGAAGAGCCACGGGACCACGCCGGCCGAATGCGTCAAGGACGCGAAGTCGGCTATCCGGTGGGTCCGCCGCCACGCGGACACGCTGGGCATCGACCCCTCCCGCCTCGCCTCCGGAGGCGGCTCGGTGGGAGGACACCTTGCGGCCGCAACCGCGACCCTCGATGGCTTCAACGAGGCCGACGAGGACGTTTCCATTTCCTGCGTGCCAAACGCGCTTGTGCTATTCAATCCGGTATTCGACAACGGACCCGGCGGCTACGGCCATGAACGGGTGTCGGCGTTCTGGAAAGACTTCTCCCCCGCGCACAACATCCGCCCCGGCATTCCGCCCAGCATCGTGTTTCTTGGCACCGACGACCAGCACATCCCTGTCGCGTCCGCCGAGCGCTTCCGTGACCGGGTGAAGGAAGTCGGAGGCCGCTGCGACCTCCACATCTACCCCAACGAAAAGCACGGCTTCTTCAACCGGGGCGAACCCTACCGGCTCACCCTCCAGAAGGCCGACAGCTTCCTTATTTCACTCGGCTATCTGGAACAGCCCTGACGCTTCGTGCCTCCGCGCTGGCAACCCCGCGAGAAAGGGTGGCCCTATGTGACCAGCCAAGACGGCGGAAGAACGTGCCGGGCGACACAGAGGGGGGGGCTAGCCGACCAGCACGAACGCGGCGGCAGCAAGGGCGATGCCGATCCGGTAGTAGCCAAATATCGCCAGGCCGTGTCGGCTTAGGTAGGAAACCATCCACTTCACTGCCGCAACCGCAGAGACTAGCGCTGCGGCGAAGCCCACCAGCATCGCCCCTACCCCGTAGTCGTCGAGCATCTCGGGGCCAAACTGGACCAGCTTGTAGGCGGTGGCCGCCCCCAGGGTGAGCACCCCAAGCAGAAAGCTGAACTCCACCGCCGACGTCAGCCGCAAGCCCACCAGCACGCCCGCGACGATGGTCACCAGCGAGCGGCTTACCCCCGGCCACATCGCCAGGCACTGGAAGAGGCCAATGAACAGCGCCGAACGCAAGGCCAGTCCCTCCAGCGGGGTTCCTCCCGGTGGCAGCTTCTCCTTTCCGGTCCATGAAATCCACAGGATCGCCGCGCCTCCTGCAGCCCAGGCGGCAATAATCGGCCACAGCCCGTAGAGCCGTTCTTCAATCCAGGCGTTGAACAGCAGGCCGACTAGCGCGGCGGGCGCGAAGGCTATGCAAATGTTCAGGGTCAGAGCCCGGCCCACGGGGTCGCGCCCCACAAGCCCCCGGGCCATCTGGCGAACCCGTCCGAAGTAGAGCCCGAGCACCGCGATGATGGCACCGAGCTGGATGCACACCGCGTAGGCATTCGACGAGGCGCTTTCCGGAATGTCCATGAACCGCTGGGCGAGAATTAGGTGGCCAGTCGAGCTGACCGGCAGGTATTCGGTCAGCCCCTCCACCACCCCGAGAACTGCTGCCTGCACCAGGGACATCTGGGAATCTGAAGTGGCGACCTCCAAGGCCGAAGCGGGAAGTGTACCGGCAACACCGGCGAGGAGAACTAGGGGTAGCACACGGAGCAGTCGCATAGAGCGCCCCACGGTAGCGGAGGGCTTCGTGAAAAACCAGCACTATCGACCACGCAATCCTAGGCGGAACAGCGATCCCACCCGACCCCCGGAACCTAGAAAGATATCCGGATCGAGCTGCCGCCGCCGCTGCGTAGCTCACCGCGGACGCCTGTACCATGGCTATGCCGTGCCGACCACTCGTTGCGGCTTATGGGCACGGCCGCCCCGTGAGTCCGGGATGGCGCAGTGTAGATGCGAGGGCCGGTCTGGGGGCAGATCACCACCGGGTAGTACCCGCCATAGCCAGAGACGATCAGGGGCTGCACCACCGAGGGATAGTAGCTGTACCGGCGGCTGATCAGTCCGGCCCGGCTGTAGTCCTCCCTCGTCTCCTGGGCGACGCGCTCGGCCTCCTGGACCTTACGCTCGAGCTCGGCGATTCGTTGATCGGCCTGCCGGCGCTCCATCTCGGCCCGGTATTCGGTCGTGGCCCGCGCCAGGTGGGGCTCCGCCGACACTTCGGGATAGACGCGCTGGAAGTCGCTCCAGACCCGGTAGCGCACCTCGGCGGTGGAATCGGCCAGCCCGGGGTCGGCGAGCAGGCGATCCCGCTCGGCCTCGCCCCGCTCGATCCGTAGCGCCCGCTGTACCTGCTGGCGGCGCTGGGCAGCCTCCGCCTCACGCCGCTCAGCCTCGCGGCGTTCCAGGTATGCCCGGGGGTCCTCGAGGTCAACGTGGACCACCCGGTCCTTCTCGAGCTGTACACGGCCCCGGGGGTAGAGCAGCCACTCGCCATGCTCGAACTGGAGCACACCCTGGGGCTGGCCCAGCGCGGCCATCACCTCGGCCCGCGATGCTCCCGGGTGTACCTCGGCCCGCAGCCCAGACGCCAGGGCAAGCAAAACCACTACTCCTAACGCGCGAAAGACAGGGATCTGATTGGGCCTCATGGCTCACCTCGTTTCTGATTGAAGCATACTCCGAAAAACCTCACGGCTCAAGCCCGCTACCGCAATGGGAGGCACCCCCGAAAATGCTGGCCAAGAAATCCCGCATCTTTGTCGTGCGCCCACCCGCCCCGCCCTGCTACCCTGCGCCGATGAAGCTGGGACTCCTCTCCGACACCCACGGGCACACCACCCGTACCGCTCACGCCTGCCGCCTCCTGTTGGACGCGGGGGCGGAGCATCTTATTCACTGCGGCGACATTGGCGGCGAAGGGGTGCTGGCGGAGATCGCGGCAGCGGTTGCCCCCCGAAAACTGCGCGCCTCGGTCGTGCTAGGCAATGTGGATCAATGGAACGACGACTACCGCTTCTTCCCCACCAGTGCCGGCATCGACCTACTCGGCCGTGTCGGGGAAATCACCCTGGACGGCGTCCCCATCGCCATCGTGCACGGCGACGATGCCGCTGCGCTTGGCCGGGCAATTCACTCGGGAAAATTCCGCTACGTATTCACCGGCCACACCCACGCCTTCAGCGACGAGCGCACCGGGCCCACCCGGGTCGTCAACCCCGGGGCCGTGTTCCGCAGCCCCCACCCTAGCGTCGCCCTGCTTGACACCGGGACCGACACCCTGACCCAGCTTCTGCTCTGAGCCCCCACCAGAGGGAAAGAGGTATGGGTCTGTGATGGAGCAGGGCGGAGTCTCCGTGAGACGCAATGCCGAAATGCCAGCCTCACCCCCTGCAGATGGCGACAGACTGCTCTTTGGCATCGGCGTGGAGGGTGAAGCGGCCTTCGACAACCCGAACGACGGCAGCGAAGCGGTCGTCAGCGGAGGCATAGCGTGAAAGCGCGGTCGGGGCGGAGCGAAGAAATTCGCGGTCGATACAGTTCCCGTCGCGGCCCGGGAAGATCGCGAAGTAGAGGATGTCCATCTCGACCAGCTCGTTGAGGAAGTGGGTGCCCAGCGAGGCGTCTGGGGCAAGTCCGCTATGCATCGCCGCGACCTCGCCGAGCACCGTCACCCGGGCGATATCGGAGAAGTGTACCGGAACCCCAAGCGCCGGGTCGCGGGTTCCCCAGCGGCCCGGCCCAAGCAGGCAGACCGTACGTCCCGCGTCGGCGCAGGCGCGCGCCACGCGGCCCACCGCGCCTGCGATCTCGTGCCGCTCGACCATCGGCAATGCAACGTAGGCTTCGGGTTCAACCCAGACAAGGGTGTCTAGCGCAATGCTCCGGCTAAGCCCGATCACCGAGCCGTGCGCCTCGGCCACCCGTGGGGCGTCCGATGGCGGCGGAATGAAGTCCTCCTGGGCCCCATGGCGAACCTGGAGGGTGCGGCACTGGAGCAGGTTGATGCGGTAGCTTCCGTCGCGGAGGACGTTGATTGCAAACTCGATCTCTACCGGATGTGCATAGGCGCAGTGGAGAGCGCCCAGCAAAGTCCGCATATCCTCGACGAAGGTGGTGCTCTTCAATAGCCCGTCGAAGGTCAGCGCCTGCATCGGGGGCCCGTCGCCCAGGCGGCGCTGGGAAACATACATGGAGAGAGGAAGGTCGCGGGCGGCGGCGAGGGCATCGAGAAAATGGAGCGAGACAATGCGACGCGCGCGGATGTCGAGTACGTCGGCCCGGCGCTGGGAGGCGTTGAGAATCTCCTCGAAATCGGATTCGGGACGCAGCGAGGGCTCGTTAAGCGCGACCAGCCGGGTGTAGTCGTCGTCGCTGCGGTCCACCGCGCGGGTGCCGAGACCAAAAACCAGGCGCAGCACGCCGGCCTGAGGATCGATGCGCGGATTCCACGGATAGGGGTTGAACGACAGGCCGACGCCCGCCGCCTGCGGATAGAAGTACGTGCCGTACTCCGCGCCGGACACCCGCATGATAAGCAGCGCCATCTGCTCCTCGCGGTCGAGCAGCCCGCGGCGGTGGCGGTAGCGCAGGGCCTCCTCGCCCACCGTGCTGGCGTAGACCTCGCGAACCGCATCGAGCAGCGCGGCGAGGCGCTCCTGGCGCGGGCCGCGGTTCGCACAGAATACGCTCTCGTATTTTCCAGCGAAGGAGTTGCCGTAGGCATCCTCGAGCAGCGAGCTGGAGCGGACGATGAAGGGCCATTCGCCAAAGTAGTCGAGCATGCCCTCGAACTGCTCCAGAGTGTAGTCGGGAAAGCTACCGGCCAGGATGCGCGCCCGGGACTCTTCGATTCCTTCCAAAAAAGTTTCAGGGTGGCGGCGGCGGCGGTCCCCGTAGTGGCGGTTCTGCACGAGAAAGGTCTGGAACACCTCGGACCCCACATAGAAGGAGTCATGGGCCTCGATGCGGGGGGCCAGTCCGGGACACTCCCGGCGCAGCACCGCGCGGGCTAGCAGCATCCCTGCCGCCTTGCCGCCGATTCGGCCGATCCCAATTTGGCGGTCGCGGATGGCCAGCAGGTCTTCGAGCGTGAGGTAGCGGGCGGCCATATCAGGGAGCGGGGGCTCGTCGCCAAGGAGCATACTCAGGGCCTGCTCGAAAAACTCGCCACGCCGGGGGCCGTCGGCGTGGGCACGCGCCGCGTTGAAAAAGCGCCGCCAATAGCCCAGCCGGCTGTCGGCCTGGAGTCCAGGCCACTCGGCATCGGACAGCAGCTCCGACACCGTGGCGCTGTCGCTGACCGGCTCGAAGCGGTCGCCGGGCAGCCACTCGTGGATGAGGTTCATCGCCTGGGTCGAGCGGTGCTGCACCTTGACCGGGCGGATGTAGTGGCGCTGGCTGCGGGTGAACACCTCGAGCATCCACTGGGTGGTCTCGGTGATCGCCCGCATGGCGTAGAGCGTGTGGCGGTTGCGCAGGACGGCGAAGTAGGTGACGGTGTGCAGATCGAACAGGTGCGGACAGGTACGCATGAAGAAATTGCCCATGAGCTGGTCGGAACGCCAGCGCTCGGCGAGGAAGGACAGATTGTCGAACACATACCATGCCCCGTCGCCCGCCCGGTCGATTACGCTTTGGACGCGGTCGTCGAAGGCGTCGAACCCCATGTCGGGGTTCAGTTCCACGATTTCGGTGTACAGCTCCCCGGGAAGCAGCGGCTCGTGGTCGGCGAAGCGGAAGTAGATGAGCTGGGCACCGAGGCGGCGGGCGGCCTCGGCGT
>CBFGVE010000056.1:0-10323 GCA_965651915.1 uncultured bacterium | reverse complement strand
CATTACACGTTGTACGTGCGACATGAGGTCTAGGGTGTCCTTCGTGCAGTGCCAGCGGTCGTCCGCCCACGCATTCTTGAATTTCTTGACTCCCTCCCCTCCAATCCCTTCCAGTTGGGTGATTATTCAGAGCCGGACAGCGAACGTAGGCCCTGCCAGGTGAAGATCATTGGTAGATTTGCCCTCTACTTCTGGTCTGATCATGCAATGAAGGAAGTCAGGGTTGTCGATCTGGTCGATGCCGACCGAACGTAGGCTGCGATTTAGCCGAGGGGAGATCCTTCGACCAGCAGCCGGCCGGGGATCAGGGCGTGTATTTGGGCGGTGGTGCTCAGGTCGGCGGCGTTCAAATGGTCGACCAATTCCTCGGGGGTGAAGCCGCGGCGGATGGAGCGCAGGCCGTCTTCGCGGGTGAAGCTGCGGCGGAAGAAGAGGCCAAGCAGTCCGTAGCCCAGGTAGGAGGCCCGCGACCGCCGCAGGTCGCTTACTAGCCAGCGCCGCCGGGCGCAGGCGTGCATGCTACGCAGCAGGGTGGGAATGGCGGGGTGGGGCACGTGGTGCAGCACATGGTTGCAGAATACGTAGTCGGCGGAATCGGGGGCCAGGGGGTCCTCGGCGGGGGCTTCCACGATGTCGAGTCCTGCGACCTGTCCATGCCGCCCCTGCGCGTAGCGTACGGCGCGCGGGTCGCTGTCGATCGCGGTCACCCGCAGGCGCAGCCCCCTGCGCCGGGCTTTGCCGAGCAGCCAGGCGGGAATGTCGCAGCCGCCGGCGCCCAGGTCGATGAAGTGGTATTCCCGTTCAGGGTCGAGGTCCATGTCGTCGAGCACCCACTGCGAGAGAATCGTGCGGTAGCGGCTAACCAGGCGGTTGACGCGCTCGAACTGCGCGAGGGTGCGCCACAGCACAACCTCGGAGCAGGCTGGATCGTCCATCAGTTCGATGCCGTTCCAGCGGCTACGCAGGTCCGGCCAGACGGGGATCCGGCGGGTGGGGGCTGGTAGCGTTGGCGCGTGCATGGCACGGTCTACTATACACGAGTTGGCGGCTCAGGCCAGCGCGGCTATTCGACCGGAGCGTCGGCGCTGTTTACTCTATGGGAGGAAGAGCGGTCCGGGGCAGTGGGGGCGGGCCATCCTTGGCTTTGGATGCGATGGCCGACTTCGCGCAGGGTGGCGGCGTCGCCTTCGTGGATCGCACCGTCGGGTAGGGGGCCGGTGTTGAGGAGCAGGTTGCAGTTCTGTCCGAAGGCGTGGGCGAGCTTGTCCCATACCTCGTCGGGTCCGGCGTGCGCGGTGGACTGGTCGAGGTTGTAGCCCCAGGCGCGGGGAGAGAGGGTGTCGCAAATCTCGTTGTGCTTGTGCTGGTTCATCGCCCAGACGCGGGCGGGTAGCTGGGCCCGCTCGGGGCCGAAGAGTTCCTCTACGCGCTGCGCGAGGGACTGTCCGGCCCGCTCGGGCGCGGCGAAGTCTTCGTCGCCGTTCGCGCCCTGCTTGAAGGCGATGAGGGTCTGGGGCTGGAGCTTTCGGATGAGCGTGTAGGTTTCCTCGATGGGGAAGAGGTCGGGCCGCGCGTAGTAGGTGAGCATGGGGTCGAACCAGAGTCCGGCGACCGGACCATAGTTCGTGAGCAGTTCGGTGAACTGCGCGTGGACAAAGTCGATGTAGTGCCGGAAGTCCTCGTCACGTCGCCAGCGGTAGCGAGGTTCCGGCTGGGGGTAGTCGGGCCGGGCGACCCAGACGCTGCTGCGGTCGAAGAAGTGGGGATGCCGCCAGTCGAGCGCGTAGGAGTAGTAGAGGAGCAGGCCTAGGGATTTTTTGCGGCACTGCTCGGCCAGCTCGGCGACAAGGTCGCGGCGGGCCGGGCTGCGCGCGCTGGTGAAGTCGCTCTGCGCGCTGTCCCAGAGGCAGAAGCTGTCGTGGTGGCGGGTGGTGAGGTTGACGTAGCGCATGCCGGCCTCGCAGGCGAGGTCGGTGATCGCATCGGCATCGAAACGCTTGGCGGTGAACTGTGCAGCCAGGCCCTCGTATTCCGCAAGTGGAATGGTGTCGGTGAACTGAACCCACTCTCCGCGTCCGAGCAGGCTGTAGAGTCCGTAGTGGAGGAAGAGCCCGTAGCGGGCCTCGCGGAACCAGGCGAGCGCGGCAGCGCGGGGGTCCCGTGCGTGGAGATCCTCGTGGTCGGCGAGATAGGAGGGGGTGGGCATAGGAGAGGTTAACTCTGGAGCAGTCGGAAATCGGTAGATGCTAGGCGATGAAGGGCATCCAATTAAGTGTATACGGTTACGTGTGGCGAGTAAGGGTCATGCATTCGCGGGTCGATGGCGACTGAGCGATTACTCCGGCGTATGCCACAGCAGGTGCGAGGGGAGCGGCTGGCGGGGGATGCCAGGGCCGGAGAATTCGAGGACGGGGGCGGGGTCGTAGAAGTTGGAGAAGGAGCCGCTGGGCGGGCGTCCGGCGACGATGCCCATGGAGGGCCGCTGGTCGACCCACTGGATCTCGATGCGGTGCGAGCCGGCCTTGAGGGGGACGCTCCAGGTGCCGAAGTTCTGGCGGCGGGTGGCGGGATACCATTCCTCACCGTTGAGGAAGATGCGTAGGTCGTACCAGGCGAAGATCACCGCGCTGACGAACTCCTCCGGGGCGTGGAAGTTGTAGGTGCCATCTTCGGGCACTTCCACATAGCCGCTGTAGGTGAAGCCATAGTTGCTCACGGGATCGGAGCCGGCCCGCAGGCCCAGGTCAAAGACGGTCGAGGCCGCGCCCTCGCGGGTTGCCTTGATGCCCTTGAAGTTGATCATGGAGATTGGCTTCGAGGTTTCCTTGTACACTGCATGGAGGCCGGTCTGGCCGGTGGCAGGCCGCTGGGTGGCGGGTTTGCGGTAGGGCTCTTTCTCGTAGATCGCCCAGTGGGGGATGGAGTAGGTGACGCTGTCGGTTGAATCGATCAGCCGGGTGGTGCCCTTGCGGATGGCGATGGCGGTGACCCAGGTGGTCGCATCGATCTCGAACGGCCTGGTGTAGAGCGGCGAGTCGATGCCGGGCATGCTGCCGTCGAGGGTGTAGCGGATGTCGACATCGGTCTCGGGATGGGAGAGCGTGACGGTCAGGCGTTCGGCGAAGCGGTCGGCGGCGGGTTCGATGCGGACCATCTCCATGGGGTAGTGGATGGCTTCGAACGCGAGCTGGCCATCGGCCTGGTGTTGGAAGCTGACATTGGCCGATGGTGCGGCGATCGGCTTGCCATCCAGAGCGAAGGACTTCACACCGAGGGCCACCCCCCGGAAAGCGGGCTCCCCATCGCGGCCACTGATCAGGAGGGCTTCGCCGTTGACCTCGACCGGACCGGCAGAGAGGCGTTGAGCGGACTGGCCGGCTGCGCGGTAGGCCACCCGGTGGCCGCTCTGGGTGAGGGCGTCGAAGCCCGCGATGCCATCGGCTTCAACGGGATGGAAGGATGTGAGGTCCTCGTCCAGGTCCTTTCGGGGGAACAGCAGGCTGGCGAGCACGGCATTCGTGGCATTCTCGATGCGCGGCCCGGTGCCGAGGGCATTGCCGAAGCGCCAGTTGTGCTGGACGAATTCGCCGATGGGAAGGGATAGGGTACGGTTAGAGGTGTGGTAGATACTTAGGTTGGGGATATGGGGGCTGACGGTGCGGATGATCTTGTTGTCGGTGTCGAAGGCGAAATCCTGGTCGGGCCGGTAGCCGTGGAGGTAGGAGTTTTCGGGTGCCACGCGGATGCGCTTGCGGATGTCCTCGGAGCCTTTGGCGAAATGGAAGTCGCCGCGGAAGGGCCAGAGCAGGCGGTAGTCGTGCGGGCGCTGACCGGCGAAGCGGTCGGTCACGATCCAGATCCCCGCGTCGCGGACGAAGAGGATCTGGCGCTGGTGATCCACCGGGCCCACTGGCTTGGAGGTGCCGGTCTGGGGATCCAGATGGCTTCGGCTGTTGTCGGTCATCGAGCCTTCGACAAAGTCGAAGTGCTCCGAGGAGAGGAAGCGGTTGGGCTGGGGGACCAGTTCGGGCATGGCGCGGATGTCGGTTTCGGCGACGCCGCCCACGCCATCGACTTCGAGGACGTAGTCGTGGGCCGAATAGAACAGCATGAGCTGGTTATAGGCGACGAGCCAGATGTTGTTGTTGAAGCGCCAGCGGTTGCGGGTGCCCTCTCGCTGGGAGGTGAAGTGCATGAACTGGGGCTGCTCGGACCAATCGGACCAAATGAAATAGGCACCGCCGAAGGGAAAAGCCAGGGAGCGCAGGGGGACGTCGGTGGGCCGGTGACCAGTGCGCCAGGCCATGATCGCCTGGTTCTCGGGCTTGGCCATCATTTCGGGGGCGAGCTTGTGCATGCCCTTCTGGGGGTGGGCCATGCCCTTGGCGGCGACGAGATCGCGGAGCGCGTCGCGGTGGCCGGGCATGCGGTTGGCGGGGTCCATGTTGCGGATGAGATAGCTGGCGACGAGGTTCTGGGTGCGGCGGATCTCCTGTTCCCAGCGGTCGGTGAGCCAGGGTGCTTCGGGAAGGCCTTTGAGTTCGGCGATGTCGTTGGGGGGTGTTGTGAGGTACTGATCGTAGTAGGGAAGGGCGAGGATCTGGTCGGTCCCGTCGGGGTGGATGGCGACGCGGGTGTGGTCCTCGAGGGTACGGCGGCGCTGCCGCAGCAGGTAGTCCCGCTGGGCGAGTTCGGGATACTGGGCGTAGTAGGCGTTCATGCTGCGGCCGTTCATGGTAAGCCGCCGGTTGGGACCGGCTGTGCGCGACAACTGGATCTGGTTCGGTATGTTGGCGGTCCATTCGTGGATCGCGATGCGGGCGAGGGTCGCGGCGGGGAGGGTGTCGATCGCCTCGGGGATTTCGCGGACGGCGAAGATGACCGGTTCGAGGGCGGGTCCGTAGATGTTGCTCCAGTTCAGTTCGTCGGCCCAGGAAGAGCGCTGCACGTCCCGGATGAAGTTCAGGTGGAAGTCGTCGACATAGTCCGCCCAGCGCTGGAGAAAGGCGGGGTCGCGGGAATCCACGTAAGCGGCGATGAGCGGGGTAAGCACGTCGCGACCTGCGTAGGCGACGGAGAGGTAGCTTTCGTCGCGGGGCATGTGCCAGGTGGTGCCGTAGTGCTCCTTCAGCGAATAGGTCCAGTTCACGGTGCCGGGTTCGCCGATGGCGAGAGCGAGCAGCACGTGGAAATCGTCGTGGTGGCCGGCTCGGTAATAGTTCAGCATGCCGTCCACGCCCTGCCGGATGATGTCGTCGGGATAGTCCACGGTAAAGGCGGCGAAAAGCGCTTGGCCCCGCATGAGGCCCTCGGCCTCGGTAAAATACTCGATGAAGGTGCGTGCCTTAGGGTCGCGTCCTCGGGCGCCCGAGTCGAGCACCCGCTGGAGGTAGAAGCGCTTGTAGGCATCGAGCGCCTCCGCGTGGTGTCCGGCGCGGTAGGCCTCAGCGGCGGCCTGGAACCGCTCGCGTAGCCCGGGGTTCTCGGGCTTCCAGTCCAGATTCATCATGCCGAACAATTCATCTGCAAGCGCCGTCAGGTTCTCCGGGCGGTTGCGCGCGGCGAAGGCGTCCCGCCGGGCCTCCACGTCGGCGGGGGCGTCCACCGTGATGGGGATGGTCGCCTTCGGCTTGAACAGGTGCTTGTGCTCCACCTGTGCCTCGGCCTGTAGCAGCGCGACGGCGAGCATTGACGATGCGCCGAGGGCGCGGAACCCCGCGCGGCGATAGGATGTGAAGACGGGGCGGTTTTGCATGGGGGGGGTGACCTGGTTAGGGGCGTAAGGTCGCAGCGGTTCATTCCGCTGCGAATAATCAACCTAGATTCCCCTTTAATGCAAAGAATTGCAAGAAGCTAATAGCCAAACAAAACAAGCTATAAACTATTAAATATAACTAATTGCAAAAATAATGGATTCGTTCCGCCTGGGATGGTTTGGGATGCTCTTTTGGCCTAGGAGGTGGCCTGGTCGGCCCGCTCCAGGCGCAGCGTGGCCACGGCGAATAGAACCGCGAAAATTCCTGCTGCCGCGAGCGCCGCCCTGGCTTCTCCCGGCAGGATGCGGGGGATGGCCAGGACTACGCTGAGCGCCCCGACGAGCTGCATGCGCCAGGCTGCAGGTTTCCAGCGCAGGGTTGCGCCGCACTGCGGGCAGTCGGCGGTCCGGGGCTGCCAGAGTCCTCCTCCGAAGAGGCGGGCGCGTTCCCGGCGGTCGAACGGCCTGGCGCAGTCTGGACATTCGGCCTTCATGAAGAGGTTATCCTGGCCAGGGCTTCAAGTTTCGCGAATGCCCGGCCGCTGTCGATGGCCTCGGCCGCCTGCGCCATGCCTTCGGCGATATCGTGGCCGAGGCCGCTGGCGGCTATGGCGGCGGCGGCATTCAGGACGACGATGTCGCGGCGGGGACCTTTTGCTCCCTGAAGGACGGAGCGCACAATTTTGGCGTTCTCCTCGGGCGAGCCGCCGAGCAGGTCGGAGGGAAGGGCGGTGGGGAGCCCGAAGTCGCCGGGGTGCACCTCGTATACTTTGAAGAAGCCATTCTTTACCTCGCCTATCACGCTGGAGGTGGTCGTGGTGATTTCGTCGAGGCCGTCCCGGCCATGCACAACGTACAGATGGCGGGCGCCGAGCTCGGAGGCGGCCTCGGCGACGAGGTGCACCAGGCGCTCCTCGTATACGCCCAGCACTCCGTGGGCCGCGCTAGCCGGATTGGATAGGGGGCCGAGGATGTTGAAGATGGTGCGAATGCCGATCTCGCGTCGCGGCCCGATCGCGTGCTTCATTGCCGGGTGGAGACTAGGGGCGAAGAGAAAGGCGATGCCGATCTCGTCGAGGCAGCGGGTCATCACGTCAGGCCCCACCGAGATATTGACGCCAAGGGCGGTCAGCACATCGGCGCTGCCGCTTCGGCTGCTTACCGAACGATTGCCGTGCTTGGCCACGAGTGCCCCTGCGCCGGCGGCGACGAAGGCAGAAGCGGTACTGATGTTGAAGGTATTGGCGCCGTCGCCTCCGGTGCCGCAGGTATCGACCACTACCTCGGCGTGCGCCTCCACCGGGGTGAACTGCTCGCGCATTGCCTGCACGCACCCGGCCAGGACCTCGGCGCTTTCGCCCCGCAGGCGGAGGGCGGTGATGAAGGCTGCGATCTGGGCGGGAGTCGCCTCCCCGGTCATGATCTGGCGCAGGGAGAGGTAGGCCTCCTCGCGGGTGAGGTCCTTGTGCTCCACCAGCTTGGCAATCGCTTCTCGTATCATTGGAGGGGGTCCTGGGTTTGAATCGGGCAGGACGGTAGGATTACCCGAGGAAAGCCGGGGAGGCAACGGGAATATGGGGGGCGGCCAGGACAAACATCAAATTCGTGCGTAGTGCGGCAGATCGCGAGATCTCCGTTTTATCCTCCGTAGCTCGAAGATCGAAGGGGGGAAGCCTGGAGAGCGAAGGAGGAGGCTTTAGCGTAGGAGGGACGCCGCTCTGGGGTGGCGCTGGCTTGGCAGCGGATGGGATTAGGAAGGGGAGGAACGGAGGAAGGGGCGGGCATGGACGCACATTCGGAGTGCGGCGGCTCGACGCGCTTGAGCGGGGGTAGCCACAAAAAACACAATAAGGCACTAAAAAGGGGAGAGGGAGGGGGGCAAGGTAACAAGGTAGCAGGGTAGCAATGTAGCAAGGTAGCACAGAGAAGGGGCGAGCTGGGAGGATCCCCCCCCCCGGGGGGGAGGGGGAGCTAGAGCTTGGCGTCAATATACTCGCCCGCGGCGCCGGAGAACTCGGGCTTCTCGCCAACCGGGTTGTAGATGTAGGTCTGGCCCTGGACGGGAGGGGTCGGGACGCGCTTCATGAACTGGTTCACGCCATCCTCATCCACCGGCTCTCCGTTTCCCTTGTTCTCTGACATCGCCCAGAGATCTTTGGCGCCGCTGATCAGCCGGAGGTCGTTCTTGATGTAGTTGACCTGGGAACGGGCCCGGGCGCGGCTGAGCGAAGGCATGGCGAGGGCCGCGAGCAGGCCTATAATCGCGACGACGATCATGATTTCCAGCAGGGTAAATCCATCGGTAGACTTTTTCATGGCGCTAACCTCAGGTGGCAGGTTGACGGGGAGGGATGAGGCTCTGTTCTCAAATTACAAAATACAGGAATCGGGAGCGGTTGTTTAGCGGAAGGCGTAAAAAATATATCTTTTAACTATTTGGGGCGCATTTTGTTACAAAAAAAGCAGCCCCAGGCGAACCCGGGGCTGCTTCTTATTTAGCCGGTTAGGCTAGGCTAGAGCTTGGCGTCCTCGTAGCCCGCGTTGCCAACACCCGAGAAGGTGGGGTTGTCGGCCACGGTGGCGCCGGCGGCGTAGGTCTCGCCATCAACCGGAGGGGTCGGCCAGCCGCCCTTGATGTAGGGCTCGAGGTCGGCCTGCTGCGGCGCGGCGGTGGTGGGCTGGTTGTTCTCGATGGCCCACTGGTCCTGGGCGGCCGCGATGAGGCGCAGGTCGTTCTTAATGGTGTTGACCTGCGAGGTCGTGCGGGCGCGGGTGAAGCTCGGGATGGCGATAGCGGCCAGCAGGCCAATGATTGCCACCACGATCATGATCTCGACCAGCGTGAAGCCGGACTTGCGATGCTGCTTGTTCATTTCAATGCTCCAGTTTTTCTTTTCGTTTAGGGTCGCCCGGAATTCCCCTCTTCCGTATCAGCGACGCAGGATTAAATAGCAGCCCCCATGCCAACCCGGGATCAGGCCGGATTCGTTGCGGCGGACCGGCTGGATCCCGCTTCCGACCCCCACAACATCTAGCCCCGTCGCCCGGTCGAATCCGGATCGGAGCAACTAGATGCGCCTTTTCACGAAATGGAGGATTCCTGCGCAGCGGTCCCTTTCGGCGGAGAATAAAGGGAAATTCGACTGTATTAATTTGGCGAAATTAAGAATATGAACAGGCCTGCGCCAGGGTCGCGCAGGCCAAATAACGTGAGTAAAATCGGAAAATTCAACATTGCTACATTCATAAAAAGCTACTAATAAGCTATAAGCGCAATTTAGCAAATATGAGTCATTTCTCATCGCTCAGGAGGCGTTCTATGATCTTCAGGTCGGCGCGGGAGAATGCATACCCGGACAGTTCGCTGGGCGTGACCCAGGCCCAGGTGTCGCAGCCCAGGGCCTTGGGGCTGCCACCTACGATGCGCGCGGCGAAGGCGTGCAGCTCGATGGTGAAGTGGCTGTAGGCGTGTCGGACCGTGGCGAGGCGTTCGCCCACGGCAATTACGATGTCCATTTCTTCCTTCAGCTCGCGAGCCACGCAATCGGAAAGGGTTTCGCCCTCCTCCAGGGTTCCCCCGGGAAACTCCCACAGCCCGCCCAGCATGTCCTCGTTCCTGCGCCGGGCGATCAGGAGGCGCCCTTCGTCGTCGGCCACCACGGCGGCCCCGACCACTTTATGGGGTACGCGGGGCTTTTTCCTCTTGCGGGGCCAGCGCTCGGGTTCGCCTGAGGCGCGGGCCTGGCATACCCCTCCCAGCGGGCAATCCCCGCAGCGGGGACTGCGCGGACTGCACAGGCTTGCTCCCAGTTCCATGACCGCCTCATTGAAAGCCCCGGCGCGGCCTGGGGGCAGAAGGGTGTCGGCCCATCGCTGGAACTGCCGCAGGGACCCGGGGGCGGCCGCGTCGCCTTCCCACGCCATGACCCGGGAGAGGACGCGGATGACATTCCCGTCGACGGCGGCGACATCTTCGCCGTAGGCGAGGCTTGCGATGGCCGCTGCGGTGTAGGGGCCTACACCGGGAAGTTCAAGGAGCTGCGCGTGGGTCCGGGGAAGGCGGCCCCCGCGTTCCTTGATTAGAAACTGGGCACTGCGGTGGAGGTTGCGGGCCCGCGCGTAGTAGCCAAGGCCTTCCCACGCTTTTAGTACGTCATCGAGCGAGGCCGCGGCCAGGCGGCGAAGGGAGGGGAAGCGGCGCATGAAGCGCAGGTAGTAGGGCAGGGCCTGGTCGGCCCGGGTCTGCTGGAGCATGAGTTCCGAGACCCACACCCGGTAGGGGCTGCGCCAGGTTCGCCAGGGAAAGGCGCGCTGGTTCGCGGCAAACCAGTCGAGCAGCGGGCCGTGGAAGGCATCCCGGACGGATGGGGGGACGGCATCGCTCATTCCAGAGAGAACTCCCGGACGCGTTCCTTGTGCTGCTCGCGGGGGGTCAGGCCTTGCCGGGGCTTGGACTTCAGTTCCTCCTTGGGGATGTCCTGGGGGCCTTCTACCCGGTCGAGCAGGGTATCCACCCGCCAGCGGAGGCCGCGCTCTGCCTTCTGGCCGACAGCCGGTGTCGTCTGGCC
>CBFGVE010000055.1:0-10503 GCA_965651915.1 uncultured bacterium | reverse complement strand
CTTGGGGTGGGTGGGGGGCAGGTAGACGAGGCGACCGGGGTGAATCCCCAGGCCGCTATCCGAGCCACCTGGATGATCGACTGGCACCACGAGGTGCAGTTTGGCTACCGGCTCGATATCGGCGGAGCCGAGGATGGCTTCGAGCTGCGGTGGAAAGGCTATTTCCCCATCACCACCCGTTTCGGCGGCGACGTAGACATAGGTCTCGCCCGCTACCGCAAGGCCGACGACGACATCGACGGCTTTATCGGCATCAGCGTCCAGCCCTTCTTCGATGCCGAACAGTTGAGGCTTGGACTCGGCGTCGCGCTCGATGAAGACTACGTGCGTCCGGGGCTGCTGGTGCGAGCCCGGTTCTAAACCCCTTCTTCCGGATTCCCCCAATGAGTGAAAAACCGTTCGTCAGACCCGACTGGGATACCTATTTCATCGACATCGCCCACGTCGTGGCCAAGAGGAGCAGTTGCTCCCGTCGCCAAGTAGCGGCAGTAATCGTGCGGGAAAAGCGCATCGTGTCCACCGGCTACAACGGCACCCCCCGGGGGATCCGCAACTGCAACGAGGGCGGCTGTCCGCGCTGCGCTGGGGCGGGGGAGTCGGGGCACCGTCTGGCCGACTGCATCTGCTGCCACGCCGAGGAAAACGCTATCGTCCAGGCGGCCTACCACGGAATCGCGGTACGCGACGGCACCCTCTACTGCACCCTGAGCCCCTGCCTGCTTTGCACCAAGATGATCATCAACGCGGGCATTGCCGAGGTGGTCTACGAGCACGAATACCAGTTTTCCGACATGTCCCAGTCGCTTTTCCGGGAAGCCGGAGTACTCTGCCGCCGGTTTACCCGGGTTCCGGAGCCCGGGTAGGTGTTAGGGGCGAAGCCATGGGTCCTCGGGACGTTGGGGCGTTGGTCGGGAGAGATCTAGGAATGGAAGCCTGGACATCCCGCCCCTCCCTGGATGGTTGATTTTAAAGCGCAAGCTTGATCCGCGGCCCCACCTCTGGTTTAGTGGTCGCACTTTATGAATGACACCCCCCCAGCGGATTCTACTCACAAGGACTCTGGCGCCGTCGATCTAGGCCAGATTCTCGACCTCAATTTCGTTCCCGATTGGGCGCGTTCCGCTCCGGGCCAGCAGGATTACGCCGACTACCAGGAAAGCCGTGGCCCGCGCCGCGCAGGTCGCGACGACCGGCGGGGACCGCGCGTTCCCCGCAGCGCCGCCGCCGGCCAGCCCATGCCGCGCCGCGGGGGTTCCTCTGCATCCGCCGCCGACCGCCCTCGACCCGACCGGGGGGGCGACACCCGCCCCTACCGCGAAGGCCGCGATAATCGGCCTCAACGCGATCCGTTTCCTCCCGCGCCCACCGCGCACCGCATCGACATCAGCTTCATTCCCGAGCGCCACCAGCTTGGCGTGCTGGCCCGCAAGGTCCGCAGCACCCACCGCGCCTACCCGCTTTCCAAGCTCGCTGAACTGCTGGCGTCCAAGCCAGAATTCTGCGAGGTGAAGATCGAGTCGTTGCCGCCCGCCGAGGGCCAGCGTCCCGAGCCCCTCTTCCAGTGCAAGGAGACTCGAGCGACTTTCCTCACCGAGGATGCCTTTCAGAACTACGTGTTGCGGGAGTACCTCGACGTCCATTACGAGCGTATCGAAGAAGAGGTTGAGTCGCCCAAGGGTGTTTTCAACTGCGTTGGCCGCTGCGGGCGCACGGGGGAGCTGCTTGGGCCGCCAAACTACCACACCTACAATGCCCGGGTGCGCGAAATCTGGCAGGCACGCTTCCCTGATCTTTCGCTCGACGAATACAGCCGCCGCATCGAGCTGGTGCATGATGCCGAGCTTGTCGAGCAATGGAAGCAGCAGTGCTCCCGGCGCACGGTCTATCGGTCGCGCAGCGCGGGTCCCGAAGCCCCAGCGCTCGATTGGGCTGCGGCCCGTGCCGAGTTTCTTTCCTCCATCGCTCCGAAAATGCTGAAGAAGGACCACCGGGCCATTGTTCCCCAGTCGGTGATCGAAGCCAGTGCGGAGCCTTGGCTCAAGCGGCTGGTGCAGGACAGCTTCGCCCGCGAGCAGCGCCATCCGTTGACCTTGCTGCGCGCCCTGCGTCCGGCGCTTCGCCACATGGGAATGGCCATGTTCCGTCCGGGCGGACGCGACACCTATATCACCCCCGTTGCCCCGCACCCGATCGATCCCGCTCACGCAGTGGACAACATCCACGCGGTGCTGGAGCACCTTCGGGCTCATCCCGGCTGCACCCGCGACAAGCTTCTGGAGCACCTGTGCCCAGGCTGCACTCCTGGCTCCGACGAGGCGGGTCGCTACATGCAGCCGCTAGGCTGGCTGATCGAGCGTGGCAATGTGATCGAGTTCTTCAACGGCGCCCTCGCCGTACCCGGCGCTGCGGCCAAATCCTGATCCTTCCAAATTCGCGTTGGGCCTGTGTGCGTGGAGGGCAGCTTGGGTTGGGCGAGTTCGGAAAAGTGCGCTTCGCGCATGGCGTGAGGATGGCGAATCGTTCCTCTCCCCCTATCGAGCGGGATGACCTGGGAGGGGGGGGGTGCTGCCATGGGCGCAGCGGAATCCACCAAAGGCCATGATCGGGACAATGAGGATATCGCACCCGACACCGACTTCCCTACACCGTCCAGCGACAAAGATGGGGCCAGCAGTCAGCGGCTATGCGCTGGGCTCGACTAGTTCTGTCTGGAAGCTCTTGAAAGCCTTTTGATACCGTGCTGCGTCTTCTGCGCTCATCTGGGCACGGTTTTCCTGCTGGAGCCGTCGATAGGGGCCGTTGGCGAGGCGGAGCATGTGCAGAATTCCCTGGAGCAGGTCGTCGGCCCGACGGCGGTAGTGCATCGCGGGCAGGGCGCATTCCTCGACGCTGGTCTCCAGAAACTGGCACAGCAGGCTTTCCTCCTCCTCCAGGTGGCCCTGCTGCCGGGTCATGTCGAGCAGGGCCCGTACGTTGCTGGCGAAGAGGCGAAGGAAATTCATAAAGCTGCGGTCCCGCTCGCCGGCCTGCTCGGGCTTGCAGGCGAAGGTGGCGTGGCGTTCGGCTGCGGTGAGCAGGCTGAGAATCGTCCGGAGGTGCTGCTGCCGGTCGTTGTTGGCTTCCTCGTCGACCGAGCAGTTGAGCATATCGCTGGCTCGCTCGAAGCAGGCATCCCGGCGGGCGAGATGCACGGGCCGGTTTTCGAGGAAGTGGTCGGATTTCATGTCCGCAATCTAGCGGAACGCCGAGGTGCTTGGCAAGCCCGCGTATCGCGTCAGGCTGCGCCGGTAAGCTCTTCGTAGACCTGCATGTAGCGCTGGGCAATTCGCTCCATGGAGTAGCGTTCCAGGGAGTCTTTGCCCCCCGCCGCCAGGGCCTGGGCCAGCGATGGATCGCGGAGGATGCGCGCGATGGCTTCGGCCAGCGCCCTGGAGTCTCCTGCGGGTACCATCAGGCAGTTTTCGCCGTTGTGATAGATGTCCTGGAAGCATTCGAGATCGGTAATCACCAGGGGGGTGCCCGCGCCGAAGGATTCGATGCCCACGGTGTTGAAGCCTTCGTTGTGGGTCGAGGCTACGACGCTTACGTCCATCAAACCTAGGTAGGGCGCGACATTCTCCTGGTAGCCGGCGAAGAGGAATGCCGCGTCGAGACCGGCCCGGGCGATCTGCTCGCGCAGCGGATCGCGCTGTGGCCCTTCGCCCACGATGACCACGCGAAGCGAGGGGAAATTGGGCAGAAGGCATTGCGCCGCCTCGACCAGGTGGCCGTGCCCCTTCATTTCGGCGAGGCGTCCCACGAGGCCAATCACCGGGCTGTCCGGTGGAATCCCAAGCGACTCGCGCAGCGCCGAGACCGTCTCGGGGTCGGGAGTCTGGGCTTTAGCGGCGGGGATTCCGTTGGCCAGTACCTCGATGCAATCGGCGGGCATGTAGCGGTCCTCGCTCATAAAAACCTTGACCGGGGAAGTGACGGCCAGTCCTTTGTGCTGCATGCGGCAGAATAGGAAATCGGCCAGTTTCTGGTAGCGGGGGAGCCGGGTGTCGACGAAATGCTCCTGGACGATCACCGGTATCCCGGCCAGTTTTCCCGCCAGACGGCCAAAGCTGTGCGCGGCGTAGCCGTGGAGATGAAGCGAGGTGGGCTTCCAGGTGCGGATCAGCCGGAGGATGTCGCCCATCGCCCGGGGATCGAACTTTCCCCGGTTCAGGGATACCACCTCGACGCCGCTCTTCCGGATCAGCTCGCAGGCGGCGTCCTCCTGGCGCAGATTGCAGAGCATGACCGCGAAGCGGTCGGCGGGGTAGTGGGGGACCCGGTAGGCGATCTGCCGCGCGGGGCCGTGAATCCTGGACTGGTCAACGCTGACCTTGTCCATGACATGGAGAATGCGATGGGTGGAAGTGCTGTTTAAAATGGCGGGACCGTATGGGCTGAATGGTGGTTAGGGGCGTGTAAAGTAACGCCGATCCCATCTATATCAAGCGGCTTTTCATCTCCTTCGACAGCCCCGGTTGCTTTTTGCCGGGGGCTGTAGTAGAAACGCCTAGTTTTTCCCTCATTCATCCTGTTTTTACTTGCCGAAATGAATTCGACTACATGGAAAAATATCCGGTTTTTGCTGCCTGCGCTACTCGTCCTAGCCCAGGGTTCCGTCACGGTCCGCGCCGAGGAAGATCCTGGGACCGCAGCCCGCCCGTTCGCCCTGGTAAACCAGTCCTCGCTTGATGCGGCGGTGGTGGCGCGTGTGCGCGACTGGGCTCAAACCCAGCTTTCGGTGAAGGTGGTCATTCAGGAGGCGGACAAAGCTCAAGGGAGCTTGGAGGAGCAGATCCGAAGCTTGGGCGAGGCTATCCCCCCTGGCATTTGGGGCGTCATCCTATTCGTGGATTCCCAAGGCGAGGATGCCGTTCACGGAGTGGTACTGGCCAAGGAGAGGGTGGCCGGCGTTAACGTTGCCGCGCTGCGGGTTGATGATCCGGACGCCGAAACCCTGGCCCGCCGCCTCGAGCGCTGCCTGGTCCGCAATCTGGCCTTCATGCTGGAGGTCCCTCCGGCCCCCGACCCGTTCTGCGCGACCCGCCCGGACCGGAGCCTCGAAGATCTCGACCGAATGGGGCGCAATTTTAGCCCGCCAACCCTGCAGGACTTCCAGCGCCGGGCCCACGCCGCCGGGGCTGCGCTGCTCGATAGCCCGCTGCTAATGATCGATGTTCCGCCTGCCGCGCCCCTGCCTCCCCCCACTCTGGAGAATTAGTCATGTTGGATATCAAGTTCATCCGCGAACAGCCTGAAGCCGTCCGCACCGGACTTCGCAACAAGCGCGTCGATGCCGACGTGGACGCGCTGCTCGAGACGGACCGCGAGCGCCGCCGGCTCATCAGCCAGACTGAGGCCGACAAGCAGGAACGCAACGCGGCTTCCAAGGAGATTGGCGCCATTCGGAAGGCGGGCGGTGACGCGCAGGCGAAGATGGACGCGGTGCGAGCCCTTGGGGACCGCATTGCCGGGCAGGATGCCCGGGTGCGCGAGATCGACGCCGAACTGGAGACTCGTCTGCTAGGGCTTCCCAACCTTCCCCACGCCTCGGTACCTGTCGGCCAGAGCAGTGCCGACAATGTGGTTGTCCGCAGCTACGGCACACCCCGCGAATTCGCATTTGAGCCGCAGCCGCACTGGGAAATCGCCGCTCGTCTTGGCCTGCTCGACATGGAGCGCGCGGCGAAGATCAGTGGCGCTGGCTTCCCGCTGTTCACCGGGGCAGGCGCGAGGCTGGAGCGGGCCCTCATCCAGTTCATGCTCGACATCCACACCCAGGAGCATGGCTATACCGAAATCGCCCCGCCCCTGTTGGTCAACGCCGCCTCGATGACCGGAACGGGCCAGCTTCCCAAGATGGCCGAGGACCTGTACTATACCGGCGAGGAGGATGGGCTCTATCTGATCCCCACTGCCGAGGTGCCGGTGACCAACTACTACCGCGACGAGATCATCGACCGACCGCTGCCCGTCTATCTCGCCGCCTACACCCCTTGCTTCCGCCGCGAGGCGGGCGCGGCCGGCCGCGACACCCGGGGCATCATCCGGGTCCACCAGTTCGACAAGGTCGAGCTGGTGAAGTTCGTCGAGCCCTCGACCTCCTACGACGAACTGGAGAAGCTGGTGATCAACGCCGAGACCATACTCCAGCGACTCGAACTGCCCTACCGGGTGCTCCAGCTCTGCTCTGGCGACCTGAGCTTTGCTGCCGCGAAGTGCTACGACATCGAGCTGTGGGCGCCAGGCCAGCAGGGCTGGCTCGAGGTTTCGTCATGCAGTAACTTCGAGGCTTTCCAGGCCCGCCGGGCTCGTATTCGCTACCGGAATGCCGAGGGCAAGCCCGAGTTCGTTCACACCTTGAACGGTTCAGGCGTTGCGCTCGCCCGTCTTTTCGTGGCGATTCTCGAAAACGGCCAGCAGGCGGACGGCTCGGTCGTCCTGCCGGCAGCGATCCGCCCCTACATGGGCGGAATGGAGCGGATCGAGCCCGCGCGCTAGGGCGGGCGCTCCGGCCAGCCATGCTCGCCGCCGTGTCAGCCGCGATTCGCTCCCGGGGGCTCATTCCTCCGGGCTGCCATGTGTTGGTGGGGTTTTCGGGTGGCTGCGATTCCACCGCGCTCCTCTACCTGCTGGCCGCACTACGCGGTCCGCTCGATTTCACTCTCAGCGCTGGGCATTTGAACCACGGACTGCGCGGCGCCGAGTCGGAGGCCGACGAAACCTTCGTCCGCGACCGCTGCCGGGAGCTAGATGTGCCGCTCGTGGTGGAACGAATCCATCTCTCGCAGTCCCGCGAAGCGGGGCACTCGCTTGAAATGGCGGCGCGATTCGCACGGCACGCATTTTTCCGGCGGGCGCTGGAGCGTACTGGAGCCGACCGCGTGGCGCTGGCCCATACCCGCAGCGACCAGGCCGAAACGGTGCTCATGCGGGCGATCCGTGGTGCCGGCAGCGCCGGACTTGGTGCCATGCGCTGGAGCAGCGAGGTTGGAGGGCTACTCCTGATCCGCCCGCTGCTCGGCCACAGCCGCGGGGAGTTGGAGGCCTATCTCGTGGGGAAGCAGCAGGGGTGGTGTGAGGATGCAAGCAACCGCGATCCCGCAATGCTGCGCAACCGCATCCGCCACGAGCTGATGCCGCTGCTTCGCCGCGACTACAATCCGCAGGTGGAGGATGCGCTCGCCCGGTTGGCGGAACTACTTGGCGAAGAGTCGGCCTGGCTCGATGATCTGGCAGAGAATCATCTGGCTGCATGTCTCACCGGCCGAGAGGATCGGGTGATCGACATCGCCCGACTTCGCATGCTTCCCCTTGCTGCACAGCGGCGTGTTCTCCACCGCTTTCTTGTGCAGCGGGGCTTGTCCCCCGAACAGATCGACCTGCTGGCCATAGAGACCGGCATCGGGCTGACCAATCGGACGCAAGGCACCCAGCAGGTGGACCTGGGCGATGGTTGGCGGTGGGTTCGGCGCTACGCAGGGTTGAGTGTCGAGCGGAAGGGTGGGGGGGGGGCGGAGAAGCCGGGTCCGGTTAGGCTTAACGTTCCGGGCGCAACTTCGCTCCCGGCCTGGGGCCTAGAGGCCGAGGTTGAACGAAGCGAGGGATTCGAGGCCCATCCCCGGGGCAAGGCGGGCACTTGGCCTGCGGAAGCCTGGCTGGATGCAGCCTGGGTGGGACGGGCGGCGCTGAAGGTTCGTGCGTGGCGGCCCGGCGACCGTATTGCACCGCCGGGCATGCGGGGCACGCGCAAGATTCATGACATACTGGTGGACGCGAAGCTCCCGCTCCCGGAACGACCGTTCTATCCTGTAGTCGAATGCAGGGGGCAGATAGTCTGGGCACCCGGATTTTCTGTAGACCGTAGAGCCCTCGTCAAAGGTCTGGCATCCCCAAGCCTACGGGTGAAGCTCCGCCCTTGTTCCTGAGTGGGCCGCCACCCTCCTGGACTGGAATCCATATATATAATCAGCCACCCGCTTTTTTCTTTTCAAAAACCGCATCGCTCACTGGGTTTGTCCCACCGATCCGGAGAGGTGGCCAGGAAGGACCGATGGCACATACAGAGGATAGGACTAGAGGTGGAAGGAAGATTAATGAGGACTGCGATTTCGATTTGGCGGTCAGCCGCCGCCGCGGGCATGGCGCTCGCGGGCGCAGCGCTCCTCAACCCGTTCAACCTGGACGCCCCCGCGGCGGCAGCCGAGGAGAAGACCCGCCCGGCGGTCGACCCAGCCCGCTACGCGGCGCTCATGGATGAGCTTATCCGCAGTCCGGAAGATCTCGCCGACCGGTACGCCGAGGGCCGCGAAACCTTCGTGCCGCTCCTTCCCCCCGACCCGGACTTCGTCCTGCGCCAGCCGGCCCAGGCCCGGCGGTCCCCTTCGACCCCACCGGCTTCCCCCCCGGAACTCCTCAAGGGCTTGGAATCCACGTTCGAGAACACCGTCCCGGTCCATCCGGTCCGCGTCGCCGAGGACCCCGCCACCCGCCGCCTGCTCTTCCTCTCCGACTCCGGCGTGGTGGTATACCGCCTCGATCCCGCCCCCGGCTACGACCCTTATGCTGATCTGAAGGCCCTGCGCCCCTCGCTCTACAGCGGAGGCTAGTCCCCCGGGCAGGTCCGCGAGCAGGAGCGGCTCGGCGACCCCACGCGGGTGGAGCTGGACTTCCGGCTGGTGGACGCGGCCGATCTGGAGCGCTGGCTCTACGCCGCCCAGGCCGTCGAGGACTACCAGAGGACGCTCGCCCTGGCCGGAGCGGACGAAGAGCCCGTGATGATGCTCATGGGTGGCCCGGAGGAACTTCGCATCGTCTCGCTCTCCCTGCAGACCAACGGGCTGCTGGTGGAGATTGCCTACCCGGAGGGCTTCACCAACACGGTGGACGTTTTCACGACAAGCCGCCTTATGGAAGGCGTGTGGGACGTTGGCCGTGACCTGGCTGGTCACCGACGGAACGAACACGCTGCTCTGGCTGCACCCCGGGTTTGCGGACTTCGATGCCATAACCGCTGGCGACGGCCAGACCGACACCGGCGCCGACGGGATGCCGGACGGGTGGGAGGCGCAGTAGGGCCTCGACCCGGACGACGCGGCCGGCAACCTCCTCCTCTCGTCCAACGCGAACGCCGAGGTCGCGTTCGGCTACGACGCGGCGGACCGGCTGGAGTCCACCAGCCAGTCCACCCCCGGCTGGACCTTCCGCTGCTACCACGCGCATCCGTCGGATCAGGGCTCAATGACGCGCCTGGGCTCCCCGAATGCACCACGAGGCAGGCCTGCCCCAAGCGCGAAGACCATCCATCCTACCTTCGTATGGCGTTGCCCGCCTGCGCTTGCCCCCCCCGCGAATCGTAATTGTTTGGAATAAAAGTTTAGATATTGTAAACAGCTCTAAAAGAAACGTAAGAAGGGGTTAATAAGAAAATTTAAAAAAATGTAATGGTTGGCTTGTGTTGACAAATGGGCATGCTAGTTTAGCCGCGTTCGACGCCCCGTATTCGCGTCGCAAGCCAACCATCCTTCCCGCCCATAGGTTTGACATGAGAACATGGATCTGTGCAGGAGTTGCAGCAGGGTGCCTGACGGCAACGGAGAGCAGCGCCACGGGAGCTGACGTGAGTGAGCACTACGACGCGCGCGCCCGCGCGCTCATTCTCCAGATGACGCGCGAGGAAAAGGCGGCGCAACTGGTGGGCTTCGGCGATTCCGCCGACCCTTTCGGCGGCAAAAATGCCTACACCTTCGGCACGGTGGGCCTCGAACGGCTAGGCATCCCGCCGTTGATAATGGGGCATGCGATCACCGGGGTGCGCAGTGGGCGCGCTGCGCACATCAGCGGCACCTACTTCTGCACCCCCGTCGGCATCGGCTGCACCTGGGATCCCGCCCTCTACGGAAGGATCGGGACCGCGAGCGGCATCGAGCTGCGCGCGCTTGGCCAGGACCTGAACCTCGGCCCCACGCTGAACATCATCCGGCATCCGCTTGGGGGCCGAAACTGGGAGTGCTTTTCCGAGGATCCTTTCCTCATTGGTCGCCTGATCGCGCCTCACGCGAAGGCCCAGCAGGCGACAGGCATGATCTGCGGCCCGAAGCACTACGTGGCGAACGAGCAGGAGCACCAGCGCTTCGACATCAATAACGTGGTGGACGAGCGCACGCTGCGGGAAATCTATCTGCCGCCGTTCCAGGCCGCCGTCGAGGAAGGCGGCGCGCTGAACATCATGTCGGCCTACACGCGGGTCAACGGCGTGTTCATGAGCGAACACCGATGGCTGCTGCACGACGTCCTGCGCGGCGAGTGGGGCTTCGATGGGTTTGTGCTTTCCGACTTCGCCCAGGCGGTGCGTTCAACCGTCGGCAGCGTCAAGGCCGGCATGAACGTTGAGATGAACGCCCCCACGCACTACGGGCCGAAGATGATCGATGCGATGGAACGAGGCGAGATCACGGACGCCGAGGT
>CBFGVE010000054.1:0-10561 GCA_965651915.1 uncultured bacterium | reverse complement strand
TGGTAGTCGGGCATAGCCGTGGACACCTTTTCGGAAAGCCCGACGAAGTCCCCTGCGGGGGTTCCAGTATAGACCTCCTCCTCAATCCCCTTGGTGAGCAGCAAACCTGGGCTAGCGCTCACGAGGCCCCCTGCCGGGCGCGCACGCGCTCCTCCACGAAGGCGATGACGCGCTCCTCCAGGGCAACGCCGTCGAGCCGGTTGACCTCCTGCAGCCCGGTGGGCGAAGTCACATTCACCTCGATGAGGTAGTCGCCGATCACATCGATGCCGGTGAAGTAGAGGCCGAGTTCGCGAAGGCTAGGCCTCAACCGGTCGATGATAACCTGGTCGCGGGGCGTGATGCGGGCCGAATGCGGCGTTCCCCCGGCAAAAAAATTGTTGCGGTGATCCCCTTCCCCATGCACCCGAAGCACCGCCCCGAGCGGCTCGCCATCGAGCAGCAGTATGCGCTTGTCGCCGGCATCGGCGGCGGGAACGAACTGCTGCACAACCACCTCGCGGCTTCCATGACCGCTCAGGGTTTCAAATACCACCGAGGCATTGGTATCTCCGTCGCGCACCACAAAAACCCCGGCTCCACCATGGCCATCGGTCGGCTTCACCACCACCGCCTGGTGGCGCTTCAGAAACTCCTGGTAGCGGGAGAGGTCCCGGGTGAGCAGGGACGGAGGAAGCAGGTCCGGGAAGCGGAGAGCCCAGATCTTCTCGTTCACGGTACGCAGTCCCCGGGGTTCGTTGACGACCAGGATCCGTGCGGGGAGCAGATCGAGCAGCCAGGTGTGGGAGAGATAGTCGGCGTCAAAGGGAGGGTCCGTGCGAACGAACACGGCATCGACCTCGGTATCCGATAGGCGCCGTGGCTCGGTCCGGAGAAAGGGCTGGTCGGGATTGGCCTGGGCCACAACCTCCTCGGCGAGAAAAGATACGCGGCCGTTCTCAACCGAGATTCCTCCTTTGGGCAGATAGAACACGCGATGGCCCCTGTGGCAGGCGCCCAGCATCAGAATAAACGAGCTGTCCTTGTGGTAGATCACCGTTTCCAGGGGATCCATGAGAAATACTAGATTCATCGGAGGGGGAGCCTATCCGGGTTCAAGTGACGGGTGAGCTGGAACTATACTGCCAAGCGCGAAATCTGCCATGCAAAATCTTGTCCGGGGCGAAGTTGGTTGACTCAGCATCCGGCCCCCGTAAGATTGGGGCGCATTCCATCCCGGCCCGACCTCCATGAACGGACTCGACCTACTCCTCGGAAAACACAGCCACCTGCTCGTGCTTCGGGCGCTGTACAACGCCGACGAGCCTCTGAGCGGGCGCGAGGTCGAGCGGAGGACCGGGCTGTCGAACCGCGCCGCCATGCTTGCCCTCGACGCGCTTGCCACACTTTCGGCCCTCCATGTCGAAACCACGAGCCGGGCTCACCTCTACAACCTGAACCGCAACCATTACCTGGTGAGCAAGGCGATCCGTCCGGCCTTCGAGGCCGAAGATCTGTTTTGGGACGATCTACGCAAGCTCATCCGAAAAATTGTTCATCCCCGGCCGATCGCGGCGGTGGCGACCGGCCCACTGGCCCGCGATGAATCCCTCGCATCAGGCAAGATAGAGGTGAGCCTATTCTTCACCACCGGCCGAAACCGCATCCGCGCCTTCCACAGCACCCAGGAGCTGGTCGACGAGGTATGGGACCGCTATGCGCTGGATATCGAGTCGGTTCTTCTCGACCCCAACAGCATGAACCAGGAGACCCACGCGGCGCTTTGGCGGCGCATCGAGCGCGAGGGTATCCTACTCTTTGGAACCCTGCCATGAGCACCCCACCGCTAATCCTTGCCTCCCACTCTACCGGAAGGGCCGAGCTGCTCCGCGCGGCTGGCTATGCTTTTGCCCAATGGCCTTCCTACGTGGAGGAGCCAGAACGAGGTACGGACGAATCGATCACCGACTACGTTGTACGCCTCGCCCTGCTCAAGGCCCAAGCGCTGGGTGAACGAGAACCCAATGCCATTATTCTCGCGGCGGACACGGTGCTGGGTCTGGATGGAGAGACCATCGGAAAGCCGCGTGACGCCGAACACGCGGTCGAGATGCTGGCGAGGCTGGGTGGTAGAGTTCACGAAGTTGCCTCCGGCTTCGCGGTTCTTGGGCCAGGGACACGTCCCCTGACCGGAGCCGACGTGGCGAAAGTCACGCTGAGACGGTGGACGCACCAGCAGATTGCGGGTTATGTCGAGCGGTATGCGCCGCTCCGCTTCGCCGGTGCCTACGCCCTCCAAGGCGAAGGATCGGTCATGGTCGAGCGGCTTGACGGCGACCCCTCCACCGTGATCGGGATGCCGCTGGGGCAGGTCATGGAGGCGTTGGCACGTTTCGGCATCGAGCCTGGGCACTAGCTGCTGAGTGACTGGCCGTCATAAAGCTGGCTCAGCTTTTCCGCCGACAGGAGGGCGAGGCTATCCACCACCGCGAGCGCGCCCTCGAGCGCATCGGCAGGGAAAGTCCCGGCCAGGCCAACGACCTGAAGCCCAGCGCCCCGGGCGGCCTCGATGCCGGCCGGCGTGTCTTCGATGGCGATGCAGCGGCCAGGAACGAGGCGGCGGCCCAGCCGCTCTGAAAGGCGGTCAAGAGACAGGCGGTAGGATTCGGGATCGGGCTTGCTGCGGCGGACATCGTCGGCCGTGACCATGATCTCGAAATAGGCGTCGAGCGCGAGCTGGTGGAGGATGGGGTCGATGTCTTCCCTCAAGGCTCCGCTGCACAGGCCGATGGGAAGGCCCTCCTTGCGAATCGATTCGAGCAGTGCGGCCACTCCCTCTTTCGCCGGGCACTCGCCGCCGTGGGCCATGCGGGCGAACAGATAGGCCTTGCGGACAATCCAGTCGCGAAGGGTGGCCTCGTCGATTTCGTGCCCGTGCCGCTCGGCCATTGCTTTCAGGGCATCGCGATCATCAAACCCGATGTAGTGCTCCTGATACTCCTCCCAGGTGCATCCCATCCCCTCCCCTTCGAGAAGCTGCTGGAAGGCCCGGTGATGGAGTGCCTCGGTATCGACAATCACCCCGTCGAAATCAAATACGATTGCGTCTAGCACCTTAGGTTCTCCTTATCGATTGAAGCTCCCGCTTCAGTTTGGCAATGGGAAGCGTATTCAGGACGCTGGAGGCGGTCACCCAGCCCCTCCGGGCCTGGGACACGCCGTAGCCGAGATTCTCGAAATCCCTGCTGCGGTGCGCATCGGTATTGATACAGAGAAGCACCTGCTGATCAACCGCCATGCGAAGAAAAATTTCATTGAGATCGAGGCGCTGGGGATTGGCGTTCACTTCCAGGAAGCAGCCCCGCTGGGCCGCGTGGGCGATGATGCGCTCCATGTCGAGATCGACACCCGGGCGACGGAGGAGGAGCCGCCCGGTCGGATGTCCTATCCCGGTGATGCAGGGGTGATCCATTGCTTTCAACAGCCGCTCGGTCTGCCGGTCGCGCGACAATTGAAAGTGACTATGTACGGAGCCGATAACCACGTCGAGCTGCTCCAGCACTTCGTCGGCCATGTCGAGCGTTCCGTCTTCTAGAATATCAACCTCGATCCCCTTCAAAACGGTAATTCCATCGAGAGAATCGCCGAGCAGATCGATTTCCTCCATCTGTTTCCGCAGCCGGGTTTCGTCCAGGCCATTGGCCACGGTGAGACGCTGGCTGTGGTCGGTAATGGCGATGTAGGAATAGCCGAACGTGCGGGCCGCTTCGGCCATTTCCCGAACCGATTCCGCACCGTCGGACCACGTGGTATGCATGTGCAGGTCGCCCCGGATATCCGACTGTTCGATCAGTTTGGGAAGCGCGTTCTTTTCGGCGGTCTCGATTTCGCCATGGTCCTCGCGCAGTTCGGGGGGTATCCAGGGAAGCCCCAGGGCCTTGTACACGTCTTCCTCGGTGGCTCCGGCCACGCGTTCGTCGCCCCGGAAGAGCCCATACTCGTTGAGCTTGAGATCCCGTTCCTTTGCCCGGCGGCGGAGGGCCACGTTGTGGGCCTGGCTGCCGGTGAAATACAGCATGGCCGATCCGAAAGCCTCGGGTTCCACTACGCGGAGATCGACTTGGAGACCCTGGCGTAGCTGCACGCTCGTTTTGGTATCGCCGGAGCCAAGAACGGTCTGCACCCGGGAATATTCGCGAAGGCACTTCATGAGAGCGGCGCCGTCCGCCGCCAAGGCGAGTAGGTCGAGATCGCCCACCGTGTCACGGCCGCGGCGGTAGCTGCCGGCCGGTTCGAGGTGCTGAAGGCCGGAAAGTTTGCCCAGTTCGCCGAGTAGGGCGTCAAGCTCGGCCCGCACATCGGGGAGCAGGTAGCGGCGGTCGCCGGTGTGGAAGGCGAGCGCTTCTAGAATGGCGGCTTCCGATTTTTCGCCAAATCCAGCCAGTGTGCGGACGCGTCCCTGCTCGGCTGCGGCCTTGAGCGCCTCGATGGAATCCACGCCAAGCTCCTCATGGAGCTTGCGGATCTTCTTGGGGCCAAGGCCCTGGACGGTCAGCAGTTCCGGCAGCTTCGGAGGCAGCGCCTTGCGCGCCTTGTCGAGTGCTTCGAGCCGTCCAGTTTCGAGCATCTGGGCAATTTTGGCGGCGAGATCCTTTCCAATGCCTGGAAGTTCCGTGAGGTTTTCTTCCAAGGGTTGGAACTCGGCGCACTCACGGGCGAGAGACTCGACAACCCGGGCCGCGTTGCGGTAGGCGCGGACCCGGAAGGGGTTTTCGCCCGACAGGTCCAGAAGGTCGGCGAGCTGCTCGAAATGTCCGGCTATCTGTTCGTTCGTCATGGTGGATACTGCACACGCCTGGGCGTGGGGATTGCGGTTTGGCCCCTGGGCTTAGCCCTGCGCGGCGGCGCGAAGCTGCTCCAGTTCTTCAGGCGCGAATGGATTGTATGGGCCCTGGCAGGATGCCAGCACCGCCTCGAAATGGGATTTGAATACGGCAGGATGTCGGGCCGCCCAGTCGCGCAGCGTCGCCACGAGCGCAGGTATGCCTTTCGCCTTGCGGTAGCCGTGGAAGAGGTGGAGGCAAAGGTCTTGCATCGCGGGTTTGGCCATGGCCTGAAGGATGTAGCGGCGGCTGCGTCCAAAATCCATCTCGGCGAGCCTCAGCAGGGCCTCGCGCTCCTGTTCTGAATCCACAAAGCGCTCCACCGCCCTGAAAGCGTCGTCGTGGGTGTAGTCGCGCAGCGCGGCCATAATAGCCCGGGACCGGTTGGAGTGCAGAGCTTCCCGGTCGAGCAGACTGGCCAGCAGCGGAGCGGCCTCCGGAAAATCCAGCCGGGTGCAGATCGTGATGTTGAGAATGTCGGGGTTGAGTACCAGGCGCCTGAGGATCACATCCTTGAAGGTGTCCTGATCCTCAGGCGCCAGCCGGTCATAGAATCCCCGGACCGTCCACTGCAGCTCGTAGTCCTCGCTGTAGTAGTTGGTCTGGACGAGCGCATCGAGCTCCGCCTCGAGTTGTTCGGCGGATTTCATGGCGATTGGCACTAGACCGCGGCTTTGAGGGCCTCGGCTCGATCGGTGCGCTCCCAGGTGAATCCGACATGCGAGCCGGTGCGGCCGAAGTGACCATAGGCCGAGGTATCCTCGTAGATGGGGCGGAGAAGGTCTAGCTGCTGGATAATCTGGGCGGGTTTCAGGCCGAACACCGCGCGCACCGCCTTCTCTATCTTCGCATCGGCCACCGTGCCGGTACCGAAGGTGTCAACCAGGACCGATACCGGTTCCGGATAGCCGATCGCATAGGCGAGCTGAACTTCGCAGCGCTTGGCTAACTTGGCGGCGACAATATTTTTCGCGACGTAGCGGGCCATGTAGGCCGCGCTGCGGTCAACTTTGGAGGGATCCTTGCCGCTGAAGGCGCCGCCACCATGCCGGCCCATACCGCCGTAGGTGTCGACAATGATCTTGCGTCCGGTGAGTCCGCAGTCGCCCTGGGGGCCACCCACCACGAATCGCCCGGTGGGATTGACCAGGAAGCGGGTTTTCTTGCTCACCAGGCGAGCGGGCAGAGTCTTGAGGATGACCTCTTCGGTAATGCCGCGCTCGAGATCCTTGGTTTTGACCTCTTCGGAGTGTTGGCTTGAGATGACGACGGTGTCGATATGCACGGGGCGACCGTTTTCATAGACCACCGAGACCTGCGACTTGCCGTCGGGACGCAGGAAAGGAAGAACGCCGCTGCGGCGCTTCTGGGAGAGTGCCCGGGTGAGCTTGTGCGCCATCATGATGGGCAGAGGCATCAGTTCGGGAGTCTCGTCGCAGGCATAGCCGAACATCATTCCCTGGTCCCCGGCCCCCATCTCCTTGAACTTGCCCTTGCCTACGGTCACGCCCTGGCTGATGTCGGGAGACTGACGGTCGAGCGCGACGAGCACCGCGCAGGTTTCGGCGTCGAAGCCCATCTTGGAGTCGACGTAGCCGATACGCTCGACTTTCTTGCGCACGATATCGGCGTAGTTGACGATGGCCGAGCTGGTGATTTCGCCGGCGACGACGACCATGCCGGTTTTGATCAAAGTCTCGCAGGCCACGCGACTGTGCGGGTCCTGGGTGAACAGCGCATCGAGAATCGCATCGGAGATGCCGTCGCACATTTTATCCGGGTGTCCCTCGGTAACGGACTCGGAAGTGAACAAGGTACGGTGGGTTGACATGAGTGGCAGGGCTCCTTGGGGTTAGAAGAGGCAGGAAGATAGCGGAATTAGCGGACCAGTTCAAGGATTTCGGGGGCGATTTCACCAATCAGCTCCCGGCAAAGCTCGCGTACGCTGGCGCCCGACTTCGACACGACGGCCCGGTCGGCGAGCTGCTCGGCCTGGCTGTACTTCAGCTTCACAATGGCGTCCTTGATCAGGGGGACCGAACCGGGGCTCACGCTCAGCTCGTCGGCACCCAGTCCAATCAGCAGGGGTGCCATGAGGGGGTCGCCGGCCATTTCGCCGCACACCCCTACCCAGATGCCGTGAGCGTGGGCGGTGTCGAAAGTGTATTTCAGGAGCTTGAGGATCGCGGGATGGGTAGGCTCGTACAGGTAGGCGATGCGCTCGTTCACCCGGTCCACCGCCATGGTGTACTGGACCAGGTCGTTGGTGCCCACGCTGAAGAAATCCACTTCGGGAGCGATAATATCGGCGGTTAGGGCGGCGGAGGGTATCTCGATCATCACCCCCACGTCGATATCCTCGTCGAAGGGCACCCCGGAGCGGCGCAGCTCCCCCTTGCATTCCTCCAGCAGCTCGTTGGCCCGCTGTACCTCGTGTACCCCGCTGATCATCGGGTACATGATTTTCACTCCGCCATGGACCGAAGCCCGGAGAATGGCCCGCAACTGGGCCTTGAAGATGTCGGGCCGGGCCAGGCAGAAGCGGATCGCCCGCCAGCCCATGAACGGGTTCAGCTCGCCGAGCGATTTTACATCGGACAGGAACTTGTCCCCACCCAGATCGAGGGTTCTGATGATAACAGGGTCAGGGGCGATGCGCCGGACAACGGCGGAATAGATTTCGGCCTGCTCGTCCTCGGAGGGAAGATGCTGGGCATTGAGATAAATGAACTCGGTGCGAAAAAGCCCCACGCCGCGAGCACCGCCGCGCAGCACGGCGTCGATATCGTCAGGGAGCTCGATATTGGCCGAGAGCTGTACGCGGTAGCCATCGAGGGTTTCGGCTGGCTCATCGCGCAGGCTGGCCAGCTCGGAGCGGATACTGAGTCGTGCCGCGGCAAGGTGGCCGTACTCTTTCAGGCGCTCCGGGGTGGGGTGAACGATGACGATGCCTTTGTCGCCATCGATAAGAATGCGGTCGCCCGGCATGATACGCACACTGATGTCATGGAGGCCCACCGCTGCGGGAATATCCAGGGCGCGCGCCATGATGGCGGTGTGGGAGGTGGGACTGCCGAGGTCGGTGGCAAAGCCGATCACCTTGTTGCGGTCCAGTACGGCCGATTCGGAGGGGGCCAGGTCATGGGCGATGACAATGCAGGGCTCGGTCAATCCAGCCAGGGTTCGAAACTCTTCGCCGGCGAGATTCTTGAGGATGCGGCGGGCAACGTCGCGAACGTCGGCTGCGCGCTCCCGAAGGTAGTCGTCCTCGATCCGGGCCAGGGCGTCGGCGTAGGAATCCGAAACGCGCTTGAGGACGGTATCGACATTCTTCAGGTCGGTGTGAAGTCCGCGGATGACCTCCTCCATGAACGCGCGATCATCGACCACCAGCAGGTGGGCGTCGAAGATGCTGGCGCTCTCCTGGCCCATCGCCTCGGCCACCCGCCGCTGAATGTCGTGGAGTTGCTTGCGGGTGGCGATCAGGGCCTCTTCAAGGCGGACCACCTCACGCGGGATCTCCTCCTCGGAGATCGACCGCTCGACGACGGTCTGGTCTTCGGACTTGAGGAGGAATGCTGGCCCAACCACGACACCGGGTGAAACCCCGATGCCCTGGAGCACCCGTTCACGCCTCGGGGATAGTTCGGGTTCGCTGGGTTTGTCTTGGCTCACCACATTAATCTTCGTGGAATTTTTGGGTGAAAAGCTCCGCGATGGCCTCCAGGGCCTCCTCGGCATCGGGGCCGCTGGCCTCCACCCTGAGTAGGGCGCCGTGGTGGCCCTCGATGGTTAGCAGGCCCATGATGCTCTTTGCGGAAACCTTCAACCCGTTGTGCTCGATCATGATCTCGCACGTATAGCGGCAGGCCGTCTTGACCAGCAGCGCGGCTGGACGGGCATGAATGCCGCTCTTGTTCCGCACCTCGAGCTCTTTCGAGAGGACGGTGCTGCTTGGGTCGCTGCTGGATGGGGATACGCTCACTCGCTACTTTTCCTTGATAAAAGCCTAACCAATTTTTCGTCCAGTTCCTTCGCCGCATCGTGGCCAAGGTGCTTGAGCTTTTCGTTGAGCGCGGCCACCTCGACAATATGAGCGATATCCCGGCCCGGGCCAACCGGGAGGGTAATCAGGGGAATTTCCTCGTCCAAAACATTACGCTTTGCCGGATTTAGACCTGTCCGGTCAAGCTCATAAGCCGGGTCGGGGCGGATGAGTCTTACTATCACATCGAGCCGCTTGGAGTCACGCATGGAAGCAACTCCGAACAGACTTGGAACGTGAATTATTCCTAACCCTCGTATTTCCATATGGTAGCGCGTCATTTTCATTGGCGAGGCCATAATCGCCCCTGAACTGGAACGGCGCAGCACCGTCACGTCGTCGGCGACCAGGCTGTGCCCCCGTTCGATGAGCGCCAGGGCCGTTTCGCTTTTGCCAATGCCCGGCTCTCCCTCGATCAGCACGCCGATGCCGAGGATGTCCACCATCGTACCGTGGCAGTTCATGTGGGGGCTCAGCAGGTCCTCGAGGATCAGCGTTCCTTCATTGACAAACCGCATAGTGACAAGGGGTGTTCTTACCAGCGGTACCTTGTAGGCGTCCGAAAGCTCGACCATTTCAGGCAGGGGGTGCCGATTGCGGGTGACCACCACGCAGGGAATGCTGCTGGCGTAGAAGGTTTCTAGCCGCTCACGGCGCTCCTTTTTGGAAAGGCTTTTGAGATAGGTCAGTTCCGCGAGCCCCAGAACCTGAACCCGGCGGTGGGCGAAGTACTGGGTGAATCCGGCGAGCGCAAGCCCTGGACGGTTGAGGGAACCCTCGAGAATGACGTTGTCGGTGTAGGCCTCACCCGCTTCGATCTGGTAGTCGAAATTCCCGTTGGCGGCATCGAAGAAATCCTTGACAGTAACCGGTTTTGTTACGTTTTCTTTGGCCATGGGAAAGAGATGGGTTACAGGGGTGGATGATGCCTAGGTTGCTGGTGGCGAAGACCTCCCGATCAAGCGGAAAGACTGTGATCCCGCCCCCGGCGCAAGCCGGGGGCGGGAGTAAAGGAGCTAGGCCTGGATGGGCTCCCCGACGTCCTCCACGGTATCCTCGCTCTGCTGGGCGGCCAGCTCGGCATCGGCCAGGGAGGTGCGGTTCTTGTGGTTCTGAACCTTGTCGCGCAGACGGCGGAGCTGCCGGGCCATCTTTTCAACGGCCTCGTCGATGGAGGCGTACATCTGGTCGGATTCATGGTCGGCTTCGAGACGGATGTGGTTCTTGGCCTGGACGACAATCTCGGCTATGTGGCGGTACTTCTCCACATCGAGGATCACATGGACGAACTCAACCCGGGTGAAATCGGAGAGGTCGTGGCGGACTCGATCCTCGGCGTAGGTGCGGATGGAGTCAGTGATCTCGACGTGTCTGCCGGTTACGCTTATTTGCACGGTCGGCCTCCTTCTGTGGGTGTTCCTGGCTACATGCTGAACCGGGGCCCCAGGTAAAGCTCCCGGCTCATTTCGTCATTAATCAGAAAATCCCTCGAACCTTCACGCAGCACCTTCCCTTCGCAGATCAGGTAGGCCCTGTCTACTACGGCAAGGGTTTCCCTCACGTTGTGGTCAGTAATCAATATACCAAGCCCCCGCTCGCGAAGTTCAATGATTATCTGCTGCACGTCATAGACCGCGAGAGGGTCAACACCGCT